>NZ_ASJR01000008.1 GCF_000474745.1 Chitinivibrio alkaliphilus ACht1
GTGCCTTCTGCGGGCCGTCTTCAGCGCCCTTGTAGATGTAAAAATAGGTTCCTTCCGAAGAAATATCATCGGCAAGAGCCTCGCTGACATCAAAAAACAGCGTATCGCGATCACGATCTTCATCTTCCTGCAGACACATGACGCCTGTAAGGGCCGGGCCAACACGGTCTTCAATATGAACAGGGAGCTCAAAGAGGGTTCCGTCATTATAGAAACTGATAGATCCCTCTCCAGAAGCGGCACCGTCAAAATCAACTTCATCAATGTGTATCCGAACACGGTAATCAGTACGTGAAATAGCAATGTTGTCCGCGGAAAGGGTTTCATCCGTGCCGTTTACGGAGTAATTGATTTCGGTGATATGACTTTCGGTGAAGGGGTTGTCTCCGCCGCGGGAGATCTCAAAAAGATAGATGATACCGTCGCCGCGTCCGTCTCCCCGGGTATCCTCAAGATATCCTTCAACAAATTCCGGGTCATTATTTCCCTGCCGCTGGAAGGGGACCCACTGATTGTATTCTGCAGCAGGGTTTGGATTGTTGGCCATATCGCGGAGATCGCTCTCATGGACAATTTTGACCTCGGAGAAATTTTCCAGAGCCCGGGCAGCAAAGAATACCGTAAAGAAATCATCCTCACGGGATATTTCTTCCGCTGCAAGGGCTGTGCTGTCACCGGGATTGCCGCGAAAGGCCAAATAGGTGCCGTTGTTACTGAGGTCGCTTACGGCTTCCGTAAAAGCCACCTGAAAGGTATCCACCTGGTTGTCCTGACGCGGATCGGGAATACGATAGAGGGGTAGCTGATTTTCTTCTTCCACAGCGGGACCCACGGCATCAGTGATATTTGTCGCAAGACGATGCGTTGCGCCGTCGGGTTTTTCAAAATAGATAATTCCCTGGCCCGTGGCATCACCGGGGAAATTATCCACAGGGAGGGAAACCGTTACGGTATCCGCGTCCCGGGTAATCTCCAAATCATCCCAGGGGAGGGTTTCGTCCACCCCATCAATGGAATAACTCACGGTGGTTACATGCTCCTCCGTGAAGGGATCGTCACCGCCCTGGGAGAGCGCGAATTCTTTTATAATGCGATCTCCCCGCCCGTCACCGACGTTGTCTTCAAGATATGCTTCAATAAATTCGGGATCGTTATTTCCCTGCCGATCAAAGGCAACCCACTGGTTATACTCCTCTGCAGGATTGGGGTCTTCCGCCCTGTCGCGGAGGGCGGATTCGCTATTAATTTTTACATGGGTAAAATCACTGAGACTTTCTGCGGGAAAAAGGGCGGTGTATATACCCCCTGTTTCGCTTATTTCAGTGGCTTCAAGGGTGGTGCTGTCTCTGTCGTTCCCGCGAAAAGCCAAGATTGGTTCTCCAGCTGCAAAGCCTGTTATGGGTTCGGTAAAAGCCAGCTGAAAAGTATCCACCTGATCTTCTTGGGAAAGATCCGGTATACGATAGAGGGGAAGATCATCTCCCTCTTCCACGGCTGGTCCAACGCGGTCATCCACGGGACCCGTAAGCTCAGTCTTTTCTCCGTCTTTGTTGAAAAACACCGTGGCAATACCCGTGGCATCACCGGAAATATCATCGGTGTCGATGATAATACGTACTGTGTTGCCTGCTGTCTCAATGGTTACTTCACCATCATCGGGCTGCACAGTTACATCCTGTCCGTCTATTTCGTAGGTGACATGGGTGATATGGGTGTGGTTGAAGGGGTCATTTCCGTTGGCAATCTCAAAGAGATAGAATATCTGGTCTCCCATACCATCCCCTTCAGTATCCTGGTGATAGGCTTCGTCAAATTCCGGATCGTTGTCACCGATGCTTCGTATGGGTCGCCAGAGATTATACTCTTCGGCACTGTTGGGTTCTTCTGCGCGGTCGCGCACGGGACCTGCGGGATTAATACGCACAGAATCGTAGGGCAAAACAGTGTGATGATCAAAGATAAAGGTATACTCGCCGTTTTCTTCGCGTACTTCCCGGGTGGTGATATTTTCTGTGTTTCCGTCCATATCCTTAAAGGAGAGATGGGCTTCATCACTGTTGAGATCGGCAATGGGTTCGGTAAACTGCAGGAGAAGTGTATCCTCTTCGGTATCGTTTGCCGGCATATAATATGTTGGCTGGGGAGTACGGCGGAGGGCAGGACCCACACCATCGAGAACAGAGCCACTGATTTCTCCTGACGGGTAGGAAAGAAGAACCCTGCCCACTCCATGTCCATCGCTTAAATCGCTGTCCGTAAGGGTGAGGATATTGTTCGTCAAATCAGCGTTATCAGCGGAGGTGATAGTAGTAGGTTCCGGCCAGGAATATCGGGGATCATCAAAGGAGTCAAGGGGATCGGCATGGGGAGAGGAGGACTCTTCCAGGGTTACTTCAATAACATCAGCCATGCCATCACCGGATATGTCACGGGCCCAGGCTTCCCGTATGTGCGGTTCCGGTGGTGTTTCCCAGTAGAGAGAAAAGGTGTCTATGACGGCATTGTAATTTCGATCAAAGCCCCGCACCCATGCCTGTACAACATCGCCACCGGCAATGTCTTCCACTTGTTCACGGGGAATGCGGACCTCATAGGTTGCAAAGAGGGTATCCCCTGAAACAAGATGGGCGTCATGCCATGAGTCCCAGTTTCTATCGGCTGTCCATTGTACGGTTTCAAGGGAGTCAATATCAATATAGGTTTTATCCTCTATTTCCATGGTTATGATGAGCATGTCATTTTCAACGCGTCTTCCCGCATGGCGAAGATGAGGATATATCGAATCGATAACCGGACCATCGTAGTCTTCAATCACACTGTATCGAGAAAAACGATCAACCCAGGTGACAAAATCGGAGTTGGTCGGTGTGGGAAAGCGCAGATCAATGTCTCCCTTTACCACGCGCATAAGGGCAAGGAAATCATACCGGAAGGATATGGCTCCTTCGTCGCTGAAGGGCCCCTGGTTGTTGAGGATATCATAGGCAGTGGTCACTGTTTCCCATATGTCAATGCGTTCCTCATCGTTCAGATCAAAGTGGTGGAGTATTCCCGCTGCGCCAAGCTGACCATTTTCCGGCTCTCCTCCATCTCCAAAGAAGAACCACTCAACATGTTCCAAGGTGATGGGGTAATCAAAAATCTCCTTGTCTCCTCCATTGGCAACGGAATTTCTACTCCCCTCCTGCAGAGGGTTCACCGCCCGATAAACAAGCTCAATATAATCATTTCCCAAATCATCTCCGGTGATATTTGGATTGTGCATATGCGTTTCCATGAGGTTGTTCAGAAAGTCATCGATGGAATTGCGTCCACCGTTCCACATGGCAAGAAACATCTTGGCAGCCATCTCCCGATCTTCAGCATTGCGAAAGGCATAGTCAGCATAAAACTGGGTTGCATTGAAAAAGAGCTCAAAACTGTACCAAAAATATACCGAATTAATGAGTTGTGCATTTACGACCTGCGGAGAATTGCCCACGCAATCATTCGTACCGGGGGTCGTGGCATATTTTGAAGAATGCGTATAGGTTTCATCAAAGGGAAAGTAGCGACGATATCCTCCCCAAATGACATCCTGATAGGTGGGTTCTTCCCAGTGATTGGTTCCCATTTCCGTATCGACGTTTGCCGTATGATACGCCGATATTCCCGAGGGAGTTGCTCCGGCACCGGTTTCCCAATCGGTTATGTTTTCTGCTCTTTCCAGCCCGGCCATACTTTCGTTGGTGGCAGAGGCCAGCATCAGTTGATAATCAAGATTGAAATATTCCGGTACCATGGCCAGCCCCATGGCATACATCGGTCCGGGTCCCCAGTCGGGGTGCTGCTGCCCCATAATAAAGGGGTTGAAAAAGACCCATTCTCCGTTTTGTTGGAACACCTCGGTTTCACACATCTGAATTTGCCAGAGGGCAGAGTCGGCTTCCTGATCATACCAGGTATTAATTACACCTGCACTCACAGGGCCGCCCCGTTCGCCTAAGAGCGTATCAGGAATATAAATATCAGGGTCATAAAACCAGTCCTGCTGTACCAGTATACGTAAGGAGTCAATACTTAAACTGTCAATGTCAAGAAACCGCCTTTCTCCGGAAAAGGACCCTATTTTCACCAGCCACTGCTCGTCCCGCGGGTTCCAGTCGGTGTCTGTATCGTCCCATGCGAGATTGGGATTTATGGAGAATGAGCGGGCTTCCCCAGGATTAATATTGCGGTTATTTGCTGCTCCTGAAAGTTCAATCTCCCAACGGGAATGATTTTCCCTTGTATTACCATCGTCAATTTCTGTGGGCGTACGCAGGGGATCAAAGGCCACAGGATTTGTGACACGGTCAGTAATATTTGCACGGAACCCACGGACCATCCAGGAATTTATGGTATGATTTTCTATTTGTGCAGAGCCATTTTCCCGCCCCACCCAATCATTTGTTTGGTGCAACACCAAACCGTTTGAGAAAACGGTACTCACACAGACAAAGAAGCTGAAAAGGAACACCTGTTTTATAGACATATGGCACCTCCCCTGTGAAGAAGGCTAAGTGGTACCACACGCTCTGCAAACAGAACGGCCGTGCTTTCAGAAATATGCGAACAAATGACGTAAGTGTCCCCACCACAAGAGGGCACTCCCCATGGAGCGTTCAGAAACATAAATGTTCTCCTTGTTAATACATACCCGGTCCCCACCAGTATGTACATAATATACCTTATTTTTATGAAAAAACTGCACATTTCAAGTCACCAGTTTCTAAAAAAAGCTCTTTTTTTCCTCTGCGAGACCTGTATGGGAAGATCTCTGCGTGCATACTGCCCTTCCGAGTATCACCAACAAAGAAGGATGGGAGGGAAGAGCCCATTTCAAACCGGGGCACAACATATTTTGATATGTATGCTCAATATGAAGGGATATTGCATGACCATACTACGCGGCTTGAAAGACACCGCCCTTGCCCTGGGCATAAAGGGCATGGGCAAGAAGTATCTTGCCCATATAGGCCATATTACCACCTGTGAGGTTACAACCGCTGAAAAAAGATGTGCCCTCCAGATTGCCCTTGCTGGAGAACCACACCCTATACGCCTCTCTCTTTCCTATGATCTCCGGGAACACCGCGGATCCTCAAGGGCTGAAGACACGCTTATTCTTACTCAGTGCACCGCATCAAAAGAGTGGATGGAAACAGTAGCACAGAACTACCTCTGTAATCGCTCCATTCCACTCACCGGATCCCTTCGTCATCTATCGGTGCTGTTGCGATGAGTAGCCACGAATCTCCCCCAACCACCTGGTATCTCTTTCACGAGAACACCCTGTTCCTGACAGAGGAGGGGACCCTCCCCACTACCCGCGATGCACGACCGCCCATTCCGGTGGTGCTCCATGAGCCCGTGGTGTGGAGTCAAGAGCAGCAGCGATGCGGAGAGATAGCCTCCTCCCTATCAATTCCCTCTGGGTGGACTCCCATATCACTTCGGGCGGTGTATTCACAGTTCTCACACCGGGAGGCGGCCCTTGCAGGACGAGCCTTTCAAATAAAAGAGTGGGCAGTACAACATCAATTTTGTGGGCAGTGCGGGGCCCCCACCAACCGAAGCCGTACGGAGTATGCCGCCCTCTGTTCACACTGCAATCGCCGCTACTACCCACGAATATCCCCGGCAATCATTGTTGCCATCTCCCGAGAAGATACCATACTTCTTGCCCATAACGCCCGCTTTCCCCAAAATCGATACAGCCTTATTGCCGGATTTATGGAGCCGGGGGAAACCCCTGAGTTGACCATCCGGCGTGAGGTGCATGAAGAAGTGGGAATCACCATTGATTCAATTTGCTATGTTGCAAGCCAATCCCATCCCTTTCCTGACTCCCTCATGCTAGGATTTACCGCTCGGTATGCAGGTGGGACGATCCGTCCCGACGGAAGGGAGATACTCCATGCCGACTGGTTTGATAGAGAAGACCTTGCCACGGTGGACCTCCCGTCTCGGCGAGCCCTTTCCCGTGCCTTAATTGAATGGGTGATGTATAGGGATGTAGCAGCTCTCAGCCCGTTTCAACAGAAAAATCGCCCCTTTTAAACAAAAAAAAGCCTTCTTCCCGGAGGAAGAAGGCTCAGAGTAAGGTAAAACGGAGCAATTACTGCACGTTTTCAATTTTCCATGTATCACCTTCAAGAACCATGGTAACATTGTGGGTTTCCCCATCGTCACCTGCTACAGCAAGCACAGCAGAATCTTCATCCACCTCTTCTGAAATCACCTCTCCTTGAATAAAGGAGGCGGCATTTTCTTCCGGAGTCCCCTGACTCATGAGGGTAATAAAAATCTCCCGACCATCCTTGCCCTCTAAGCTCTCAAAAAGCTCGGCATTCTCATCATCTTCTTCCATCATGGCGCTCATCTGCACCATCATCTCAAAGATCTCGCTCATTTCTTCCTGAGATTTCTCCGAATACGCATCAAAGACCTCACCATACTCCCCCTCTTCAAGAGAGCGCAAGAGCTGATTAAAACTACCTGTCGGGGTAGAGGTGTCAACATCGGTGGACTCTGTACATGCAACAAAGAGAAACATACACGAGAACACGAGGGCCATACACAATTTCATACTATCTCCTTATAATTACGACTCATTGGCTATTTTTAAACTTTCAATCTCACTCCCCCAGTATACCGTGCGATGCGGAAAGGGAATTTCAATATTATGCTCATCGAAGGCCCGTTTCAACCGACGACGATATTCACGGGCAGTCTTCCACTGTTCAATAGGACGGGTTTTAATACGTAAACGAATATCTATAGCACTATCTCCAAAATTATCAACCCCCATAATTTCTATGGGTTCTAATATGGCTGGTCCAAACTCCTCATCTTCGGCAAGTTCTTCTCCCACGGTCCGCATTACATCCATGACCGCATCAAGATCTTCCTTATACGCAACCCCAATAGTTAACACCGCCGCAGACCACTCCTTTGTAAGATTGGAAAAAGAGTTGATCTTCCCATTTTGAAACACATGGACAACCCCAGACACATCTCGTAGGACAATGGTACGCAGGCCAACCTGTTGCACCAACCCACCCGTGCCGTTGATATTCACCACATCGCCCTTGCGAATGTGATTTTCCATAAGAATAAAGAAACCGGAGATAAAATCACGAACCAACTCTTGCGAACCAAAACCAAGACCCAACCCGATAATCCCCGCCCCGGCAATGAGGGGGGCAATATCAACCCCAACTTCTTTGAGAATTAACATGCCCGCAATGGCAAAAATCCCAACCTTTACGAGGGATTTTAGGATACCCAGCAGGGTTTCAAGGCGTTTTTCCTCTTCTCCCTCGTTGCTCGATGATCCGTGGGTCATATTTTTTAACACAATCGGATAGAGACGACTAATTACGCTCCGACTCAGGCGAATAGCCACCCAGCTGATAATACAAATGAGAATAATCATTGGAAGGGTACTGATACTCCACTGCACAATTATATCAGAATACTCCCGTACCATTTCCTGGTATGATTCCATGGTCAATCCTCCATTCTCACACTTTCCTAGTAAAGTACGTTACGTACACATGCATGTACAAGATTATTTTAATCCCTCCAGGATATACTGAAATATGGGATTGTTTTCTTTCTCTCGCGGTTCCTGAAGCCAGAAAGGGAGATATTCCGGTTGTTGCAGCATTTTCCGGTCGAGTAACTCAGCCGTGGTCTTATAGTATTGTCGGGAACATTTTCCTACAAAAAGCGGGGTCAAATCTACCCCATCCTTCCACAGGGAGTAGAGCTGGGTAAACCCGGAAAGATAAAGAAAATCCTTGGTGAGCCCTCCACCGCGAAAGACCCGGGTGGTTGTGGTAAAAGCATCCTTGGGGGCTACATTGTATTGGTCCACAAGATGTTCAAAGGTGGTCTTAAAATCAGCGCCATTACAAATATCATATACGGCGATCACCCTCAGAGCTAACTTTTTTAATCGTCTCATGGTGAGATTACCCGAAAGATACTCCCCCAATACAGCAAGCCCCTCCTGCGTCTTTGTGTTGACAGGCAGGCCGAGACGGAAGAGGTGCAGGGGCTGCACCGCGGCATTGATGGTGGTTACCATATGTACCCCAATTTCATGGTGCACCAGATACCGAAGCTCACGACGGGTAAAACGGGCGTCCTGTTTCACCACCACCTTTTTGTCACGATTAATTACCATTACATCGGACACCACATTTTTTTGAATATCACACACCCCACGAAATCCATAGCGATCAAACTCTTCTTCAAAAACCCGTTTTGCCTCGGCGCTATCAAAGGATGGTTCAGGCCGTTCTTCCTCTGCAATGGGCGGCAACATAAGAAGATACCGGGCATTTTCCAAATCTCGCTCCGTGGGTTCTCCAAAATACCGAAGAGAATTGTAGAGAAAATCATCCTGATCCCGCGTTGCAATCATATCTATCTGATCATTAAACCCTTGTATCGAAGCGGCATAGAGCTCTTGCAAAGCAAGGTCAGTCAGTTTTTCCACGGGAAGATTCAACAACTCCCGTTTTAAGAGGAACGCATCAATCTGTATTTTTCGATACCGAAAGGAGGGGTTGTTTCGATAGCCACTCCGGAAAAAGGCACTTCGTTCACTGCGCATATTCACTGGATTCAGAAGGGAGAGCAGCTCAAAACGGCGAAGAGCAGAAAAGAGCCGTCGGTCAATCTGCACAAGATGCTGTTCCGGTTTCTCAGAGAGAAGGTGGTGCTTCTTTGTTTTGTTCCAGGTTGTCATTGTTTCAGCAAACTCATAGGCCATATCAATACAGGCTCGATGCAGCTGAAGCTTCAACTCACGTATTACTTCGGGGTAGCTTTCACCGCTTTTTTCATCACAATACACCTTCTTAATTTCCGTTGCAAGAACCAAGCTGCGAGGAAAATTCTCTCGAATATACCGCAGGGCATACCCACGCCCAAAAAAGACATCGTTTACGGCACACCCCGATTCATTGGCGATGCAACATTGAGAAAGGCGGTTTTGCCACGCCGTAACCATGGAACCAAAGGTTTCTGTATCAACGTGTTCACTGCCAATATTGAATAAGGGAACAGGCCGATTCCACCGCTCATAGTTGTAGGAGTGGATATCAAAGACAAGGACACGACCGAAGCGCTCTTCCAAGACAGCGAGAATCCCCGAAAGAAGTTGATAATACTGTCTGTGTTTTGCCACGGTTTCACGGCGCTCTTTCTCAGTCAGCTCCTGTCTCCACACGTGTTTTCCCCAAGCTACATCGTAAATGCACTCTTCTGGAGATCTATTTAAGTCATACTCAAAACGGGAATCAAGACCGGTGAGGGTAATGGGAAGAGAGTCGATACAGTCTCCAGTATAGGGGTCTTCTTCATACCAGCGCTCATACTCGGAAAGAGCCGTTTTTGCCACAAGAGACGGGCGCATACGGTTGCCGTTATGTATCGCCATGGCGATACAGGGCACATACTTGGTAACACGAATACGCACGGATTCATCCAAGGTACAGGCGGAGAAATGTTCCCCCGCACGCACCTTCTGAACTATCTCCGCCACGGAAAGCCTACGCATTTTTCACCTGCTCTTTCAGGGCCACCTTTCGCTCAGACAACTTCTTCTCGTAGTTGGTTACATCCTCAATAAAATTGATAATATCTTCCTGCAACTTACACTTATTGAGGTGATTAATATTGACAATCCCTCCGGGACTCATCACATTTACTTCAATCAGCTTTTCTCCAATTAAGTCAAGACCAACAAAGTAGAGCCCGTCCTGTACCAGCTTCTTTCCGATACGCCGACACAACTTCAACTCCCCCTTACCTAAGACATGCTTTTTCACCGATCCCCCCACAGAGAAATTTGACCGGGGGTCATTTTTGGGGGGAACACGCCGCATAGCGCCCAAGGGCTCTCCATTTAACATAAGTACCCGAACATCACCGTCTTCAGCCCCCTCAACATACTCCTGCAGTATCACATAGTTTGAGGTCCCACCGGAAATACCGTCGATGTAGAAATCTAAGAGGGAGTTGATATTTTGCCGCGCACTTTTCTCAATGACAATAACCCCGCTTCCCCCAAACCCGTCCAGGGGCTTCATAATCATCTTTTCCCCGTCATGCTCATCAATAACCTTCTTCAAATACTCCTTGTTTTTTGACACATAGGTGGCAGGAATCAAGTTGTAGTCTGGGTCGTAATACGATGCCGTGTACACCTTATTATTTGCCTCCCGGAGGCCTTCAACGCTATTCAGAATGAAGACATTATTTTTTACAGAGTCAAGGAAATTAAGGATGAAGGAATCCATGGGAGGATTATCCCGCATAAATATGGTATCAAACCCTTCAAGGGGAAGCATGTGTTTTTTAAATTGTGCATGCTTATAAAAGGATACAAAATTTTTTGAAATAGTCTCCGTCTTTTCAAAGGTCTCACAGAACGCCATGGTAATACAATCACGGATTGTTAAATTCTTCGGCGTTGTTATAGAAACGGTGTGTCCCCGCTTTACAGCTTCATGAATAATGCGCAGGGTAGAGTCTTTCTTTGGATCCACCGCGTCCCAGGGATACATTATGAAACAAATATCCATACAAAACCTCTCAGATATTGGTATTTGTGCCGCTTAGTATAGTATATGTTTCTGCCCGTGCGCGCGGTATTTTTTTATCCTTTCTTTTTTTCAAATAGAAAGGATTTCTGGGAAAAAAACCTCCCTATTCTTTGCGCGCTCCCAATTCCCGAGTATTACCCATAAAAAAAAGGCGCCCCACGGGGACGCCGAAAAGACACCTCTATGAACGAGGTTAAATATGTTTTTCCGTAATGGGATCTGTTTTCCCCAGAGGGTATACCTCAAACTCATCTTGATCAAGATTATAGTCGGCCACAATACGTAGTCGGAACCCGTGTTGTGACTCCAGATCTTCTATCATGGTTTTTTCCTTATCCAGAAGGTAGTCCGAGGCACCCAGGGGAACATTGATAGAGAGACGACGGGCAATTGTGTCATCGGCGGCAGCCCTATGAAGCCATCGTTCAATGCGTGTTGCTAAGGTGGCCGGAGAAAAGACACGCCCAAGACCGGAACAGGCAGGACACACATCGGTGAGAAGCTCCTGTAGCTCTGGACGAACCCGTTTCCGTGTAATTTCCATGAGACCAAATTTTGACAGACGGGTCAGATTCGTTGTGGTAGTATCCTTATCAAGAACAGCCCGCATCGTTTCTTCTATCTTTTTTCGATTGCGCGGGTTCTTCATATCGATAAAGTCAACCACAATAATACCGCCGATATCTCGAAGACGAAGCTGCCGACCAATCTCATAACATGCAGCAAGGTTTGTCTCAAAGACAGTGTTTTCAAGATTGTTGCTCCCCTTATTTCGCCCTGTGTTGACATCAATAGCGATCAGCGCTTCTGTATGGTCAAAATACAAATACCCACCATTGTGCAGCCACACCTTCCGTTTGATAGACTTATCCAGGTCTCGCTCAATATCAAAGGCATCAAAGAGGGGAATATCACTTTCGTAGTGGGAAATGCGCTCCACCATTTCCGGCGAAACCTTTTCCAGATAATCCACGACTTCTTCATAATCAGCCGAACTGTCCACGATAATCTCCTGCACATCCCGTGAAAAAAGATCGCGCACAACCTGCGTCACAACCCCGCGTTCAGTGTAGAGCTTTTTCGGACCAATTCCCTCCAAGGCAGCTGTTTGAATTGCATGCCAGCTATTCACCAAGGTTTGAAGCTCCTTGCGAATATGGTCGGAGGAGACACGTAACCCAATGGTACGAACAATACACCCCAGCCCGGGAGGAAGCATGGACCGAACAATCTTTTTGAGCTTTCTTCTGTGATTTTCATCCTCTGTCCGTTTTGAGACGCCTATCATGTGTGAATCGGGAACCAGGACGACAAACCGACCGGCAAGGCTGATTTGCGTACTTAATTTCGGGCTCTTATCACTAATGGGCTCCTTAATTACCTGCACCAAGATCTGCTGCCCCTCTTCAAGAACATGCTCAATAGGTACAAGGGGAATATTCCGTTTGTTCTTATGGGATCGATTGAGATACGCATCCACACTTTTTTTTGCTCCCCCACGGCCTTCGGGTAACAGAGTGGGGTCCACGTCGGAAATATGCAGAAACCCGTTCTGCCCAATCCCGATATCAACAAAGGCAGACTGTATCCCCGGTACGATTTTTGTGACGGTGCCCCGGTAAATATTTCCCAGAATACGTTTGCTGTCTGGCTGTTCAACCACAAGTTCAACCACACGCCCCTCTTCCAAGAGGGCCGCTCGTTTTTGTGTTGTTGAAGAGCTCAATATGATTTTCTTAGACATATATACCTTTTGATTAATTTATATGCATTTATTGTTCGATAAAAATATATTCACAGAAGAGAAAATATGCGATTATTTTACAGAATCGCCGGGATGGTCCTTGGCCATGGGAAGAGCAACGGGGACAGGGAAAAATGACCTCACGCCATGAAGAGACACCACAAGTCACTCAGTAAAGCTATATTACAATAGATACAACATGAAAGGGGTGAATATGGCACCACGAAAGAAAAAAACGGGGCAGTAAACCCCGATAAGGCCGCAGCAATTACTGCAGCCATGAGTCAGATAGAAAAAGAGTATGGCAAGGGAGCAATCATGCGTCTTGGCGATGACGGGATGGAGCGGAAAAGTATCTCCACCATCTCTACGGGGTCTCTCTCCCTGGATATCGCCCTTGGTGTTGGCGGCATACCTCGGGGACGAGTTGTGGAGGTATACGGGCCTGAATCATCCGGTAAAACAACCCTCTGTCTTCATGCCATTGCCAATGCGCAGAAGCAGGGAGGAACGGCCGTACTGATTGATGCGGAGTATGCCTTTGACGCAGACTATGCGCAAAATCTGGGCGTTGATGTGGATAACCTTCTTGTATCCCAACCAGACACGGGGGAACAGGCCTTGGAAATTGCCGACACCCTGGCCCGAAGCGGGGCCGTTGATATCATCGTCATCGACTCTGTGGCAGCCCTGGTTCCACAGGCTGAAATTGAAGGCGAAATGGGTGATTCCCACGTGGGGCTGCAAGCACGTCTGATGTCTCAGGCCCTGCGAAAAATAACCAGTGTTGCCTCAAAATCAAACACCACGGTTGTGTTTATTAATCAGCTTCGCATGAAAATCGGCGTCATGTTTGGAAATCCCGAGACCACCACTGGGGGAAATGCCTTAAAATTCTATTCTTCCGTGCGTATTGATATCAGACGAATTGGGGCAATAAAACAGGACACGGATGTAACCGGAAACCGAACCCGTGCCAAGGTGGTGAAAAACAAAACGGCTCCCCCCTTTAAGCAGGCTGAATTTGATATTATGTATGGACAGGGAATTTCCTATGAAGGCGATGTCCTTGACCTTGCCACAGAATCAAACATTGTTGACAAGAGTGGCGCATGGTACTCATATAACACTGAACGTATTGGTCAGGGGCGAGAAAAGGCCAAGCAATTCCTTTTGGAAAACCCGGATATGCTCGCAGAAATTTCCAAGAAGGTGAAAGAGGAGTTTGGTCTTCGTGAAGAAGATGCCCCCACCTCCTCGGAGAACTCCGCCGAAGCATAATTCATCATGACAGGCCGGTTCTATCTCTCAACGACAGAACCGGCTCTCCCAAAAAGAACCTATTCCCTGGGTCGAAATGGTTGTGTTGCTGCTGTACGCGTGCGTAAATCACCCCGTACGTAGGTTTCAACTGTATGCACCCGCTCCTTTTCAAACAAGGTTTCATTCATATACACCTTGTTTGTCATGGTTCGCGTAATAGAGAGCTCCTCATTTTCAATGGTATAGCGCGTTTCCAATAACAGCTCTATGGAAAAAAACTCCTCGGAGAAAGTACTGTCGATGCTCCAGCCGGGGCCATATATATGCGTAGTACTAACACTGTCAACATACGCTTCTTCTATGGTAAAAGCGGGGCCGGTGCGAGGATCCTCAATGACCCGCTCATTCTCTTCAACCGTATCCTCGTCAACAATGAGAAGATCGTACTCGTGGGAAAGATGCCACTCATAGGAAAACAGCTGACTTCGCGGGGTATCTCCATGGTCATCATCTCCATGGTCATCATCTCCATGGTCATCATCTCCATGGTCATCGTCCCCATGGTCATCGTCCCCATGGTCATCATCTCCATGGTCATCGTCCCCATGGTCATCGTCTCCAAAGGGGAAATCTCCTTCATAGAGCTCTAACACAAGGGTATCCGGTAACGGAATATCTCCGACCTGATCCAAACCCAAGGTGAGGTGGTCACCCTGGCGAGCGTAGGAAAGAGCGAGAGAATCCCCTCGGATTTGCGTGGCAGAAACCGTGGAGATAGAAAATGTCTCCCACTCAGGATCATCAGTATGCAACTGGTGAATTCGCACCCACTCTTGCGAAAACTCCAAGCCAATTCGCGGTTCATCGATATGCATGGTATCACCGTGCTGAATCTCCTTTCGGGGAAGCCAATTTCCTACAAAAGAGAAGGAGTCCTCGTGGCCATGGTCATCATCAATCCAGTTATCCGGTGGCACAGGCCCATCATAAGGAAGCAGATGCACCGTACGAGAGAGTTCACCATCATCGGTGTGAGCAACTTGATGGAGGATTAGCTTATCACCGCGAAAGGAAAACTCCGTCACGTCCCCCGCTCCCTCGGGAAGCGTAAACAAGGCTTCTCCATACAATGCATCTTCGCTAATGCTATCAAGGGCAATACTCTCAGATCGATACTCACCGCCTTCCAGGACATGCACTACCACCTTCGATTCAGAGATCTGAAGTATCTCCGTGGTATCTTCTATATGGATGGTGTCTGAAAGAGTACCATACTCCTCCACGATTGAAACAGTATACCAATCTGAGTCAAGCAGATCCGACCGTGCAGAATCATCCCCCTGCGGCCCCGTGGGATCACTATCGCTGGAACAGCCAAAGAGCACAACAAAAAAGAAAATATACCAAATATACGTTTTCATAGAACCCCCAAAATAAACATTGTTTATACATATAGTATACATTCGACACAGGGCGCAGTCAAGGAACGGAGATAAAAAACAGAGCAGACGTATAAAAGGGGTATAAAAAAAGGCCCCGCTGATGCGGGGCCATATGGCTGGAGTGGAGGGACTTGAACCCCCGACCCAGTGGTTAACAGCCACTTGCTCTGCCGACTGAGCTACACTCCAGTATCGAAATAACGCCCATAATATACGTGAGGAAAATGGAGGAGTCAAGTTTTTTTACGTTTTATTTATCCCCGTCAAAATTGCGCGCAGAAACTCTTTTTTGTGCAACTGTGTTGACAGGAGACTATTTTATATGTATACTATTGTTTTGTGACCCGTGAGGAGTAACTGTATCATGAAGTCTTTCTCTCTAAAATGTGTCCTGCTGTGTTCATTACTGTTACTATTCTTTGGCTGTGATGAAGTGGGCTTTACCCGCAACGAAGTAACCTTCGTGAATAAATCAAATTCTCCCAATATCACGGTGCTCTTTCGTGCAGAAGAGTATTCCCTTTCTCCTGGTGAAGAAGTAACCATTGAGGGAGTACCACGTGGCTCATACAGTTTCTCCACGGAATATGTTGTTCCTGCAGATGAGGTGGGCGATGCAGATATTGATGGCACCGTAAGCTTTGAAACAAACACCACAAAGGTACGCGTCACGTACAACTCAAATACGGAAATGGAAACCGATGATGATGGAAATACCACTTCAACCTTTCATATCTGGGCTCTAACCAGTAGTACGGACGGCTAACAAGACCGATACATAAAAAATTCAACAGGGGAGCCGTTGCGGCTCCCCTGTTGTTTCTCCGTGAAAACTGACGGGGCATAAGATATATTTCCCTTCAACGAGGAGGATACATGATTGTAATGGTAAACGGCCTACCCGGCAATATGGCAAAGACCGTCATCACCGCTGCAGTGCAGCGGGGAATTGAAGTACTCCCCTACTCCCTAACAGGGGCAGATGTACGGGAAGACACAATTACCCATGAAGGAATACACTTTTCCCTCTTACACCCCGATACGCGGGATACTGCCATGGAGGAAATTCTTAAAGATACCCCGGAGTTTATCTCCGTTGACTACACCCACCCCACTGCGGTAAATGACAATGCCACATTCTATATCCGCCATTCTCGCCCGTTCGTCATGGGCACCACCGGTGGAGATCGAGAAAAACTCCATAAAGATGTCTCTGCGGCGGGACTATCTGCGGTTATCGCCCCCAATATGGCAAAACAAATCGTGGCGCTTCAATATATGCTTCAAACCATGGCAAAAACCTTTCCCGATCTGTATAAAGACTACACCCTCTCGGTGGTAGAAAGCCATCAGAAAACCAAGGCAGACACGTCGGGTACTGCCAAGGCAATTGTAGACAGTTTTAATAAAATGGGAATTCACCCCATTACCCCCGAGGCAATTGAAAAGATTCGTGAGGATGCTCCCGCACAGGAACGCCTCGGCGTGCCCGCAGAGTACCTATCAGGCCACGCCTTCCACACCTATCGCGTGGTCTCCCCCGATGACACCGTGGCCTTTTCCTTTTCCCACAATGTTTGTGGGCGCTCTATCTACGGGGAAGGCACCATGGATGCTGCCGTGTTCCTTCAAAAACAGATAGAGGCCGGCACCGCTGAGCGAGTGTTTTCCATGATCGACGTACTCCAATCAGGTACCATGCAATAAGGAGCAACAGATGTTTACCCAAAGTATAATTATTGGATCAGATCACGGCGGATACACCTTAAAGGAATCCGTAAAAGACCATCTCCTCCAAAAGGGGCTCACCGTAACCGACGCGGGCACACACTCAGAAGCATCTGTGGATTACCCCGTATATGCACAAAAGGTGGCACGTGCGGTAGCCGCAGGTGAATATGGCGCAGGAATTGTAATCTGCGGAACAGGCATTGGGGTATCCATTGCGGCAAATCGATTTGCGGGAATACGTGCCTCACTCTGTCATTCCACGGAGTATGCCCGCCTCACTCGCCTCCATAATAACAGCAATATCCTTGCTCTTGGTGGGCGATTTCTCACAGAAGAAGAAGGACGGGCCATTGTGGACACATGGCTTGAAACCTCCTATGAAGGGGGCCGCCATGACCAACGACTTGCCTATCTTGATCGAGATTGCACAGATACGGAGTAGCCTACT
Organism: Chitinivibrio alkaliphilus ACht1; assembly: GCF_000474745.1. Classification (NCBI taxonomy): domain Bacteria; kingdom Pseudomonadati; phylum Fibrobacterota; class Chitinivibrionia; order Chitinivibrionales; family Chitinivibrionaceae; genus Chitinivibrio; species Chitinivibrio alkaliphilus. The sequence continues at coordinate 17,272 of NZ_ASJR01000008.1, forward strand.
CCGTATCTACCTCTGGCGCAAGGGAGAGCAGACGCGCTTCATAATATGTTGGCCCCAAGGTCTTTAACAGGGCCGGAAGATCAGAGGGAGCTGAATCAATACCAAGCAGAGCATAGCCCGTGGTACCGCGTTTTGCCAGCTGAAGATCTGTAATATTTACCCCCTTGCTAAACAAGGCACTGAGCAGTATCAGCAGCACACCGGGTGCATCAAGGTGGCGGGAGACAATCATATGTCGTGACAAAGGAATGGGGAGTTCAACTCCATCGAGCTCGGTAATATAGGTATTGCTTGCACGCATGGAAGCCCCGTCATGCACACCGTATGTCACTGTTTCAAAATGCTCTTTCCCTGTACCCCGCACAAAATGCACAGCCTCATAAATGGCTCGACGATCTCCCTCAAGAGTAAGCTGTGCCGTGGCGCACCCTTCTGAAAGAGGCGCTAAATGGGCACGGGAAATATTAATCCCCTCCGAGGCTAAAATACTAAAGAGAATTGACAGAATGCCCGGACGATCTGCATGGACCGAATAGAGACTTTCCCCCCTTCGGTAGGGTCTTCAGGGCAACGACGGCTTACGGCGATACTTTTTTTCCCACAAAGCACCTTCACCCCTTCCTCGCAACCTAAGGAGAGCGCATCGGGATAATACGATGTAAGGGCTGCAAAATCTTCACCCAAGGCAACACGGGGAATACGTTGCTTCCCCTGACCAGAAAAGCGCGAGTTCAACAAGGCCATAGCCCTGTTAACGTAGGAAAGAGCGGTATGCTCATCTCCATGAGCTGCCAAAAGCCGTTTTTCAGGAACCCTGTGGGAGAAACTGAGATACTTTGTGTATCCACACTGCCTTACATAGGAAATACCGAGGTCGTAATTATGCCCTAAATCTGCCACGGCATGGGTGTCTGTGCCAATACACACCGGGATAGAGAGAGCCCGCGCACGCTGAAGCAGTTCTGGGACGGGATACACCCCAACCCCTTTCTTTTCACCGGCCAAGTTTACATCGAGGGCAAGGTTATGCCCACGAATACAGTCAAGAAGCGTGCGCATTCGCCGTGCAAGGGGAGCGTCACTTCTCTCAATATCTTGTAGCTCCGGCGGGAGGGGCACACGAAGTTTGGGAAGATCAAGATGTCCCACCACCTGAATCATATCACTAAAATTCTCCACCATTTCAATCATCTCTTCAATATACCCGGCCCAATACGCATGCACCCCACCACGCATTTCTACCAAGGCATCGGCCTCTTCTTGACTCCCATCATAGGGAAGGCCCTCAGGGGAAAAGTGTACAGAACCAATGAAAAAATCGGCATTTTTAGCTTGAAACGCCTTGGCACGATTCCACTGAAGCCCAATGCCACTTCCCATCCAGTCAAGCTCCACGCCATATCGAATAGCAATTTGATCTCCATATTTTTTGCGAAGACGTTCTACACGATCTGCATAGCGCATATAGGCAAGATCGCCGCGGATAAATTTGATATCCGTATCAACCTCCGCCTGATACCGAAACCCCGTCAGTCGGGGCGCATGAATCACAAAGGTAATGCCAGGATACTCTGCGGCAATGGCCTTTTCAACAATCTCATCAACGGCGTCAACACCGTGTTTTACATGGTCATTATCGGTTCCCATGTGAATACCGTGGGTTTCCCAAATAAAGGGACGTGCTTTTTCTTCCATATTTCCAATCCTTTTTTTCTTCAGCGATACAAAAATATACCCCCTCCGCACAGGGAGGGGGGAAGAGGGGTAAAAAAAGACGCAGTCGCCTTATTGTGCTGCCGGGGCATAGACCGGAACAGTGACAGACCGAGAGTCCCCCCGATGATTTTGAAACACCACGTGAGCAGAGTATGCACTGCTTCCCACGCGCCGTCCCTGCCGGTTAGCTCCATTCCAAAACACTCCAAGGGTGTAACGACCATTTGTATTCAGTAGGGTGCCACGAAGGTTCTCACCGTGATCGTGGATACTGTCCATGGACTCCACCACATTACCTAAGGCGTCAAGAATCACCACACGACAATCCATTTTCTCTGCCTCTTGGGCATGGAGAAGAGCCCGTGGGTCGATATGTAGAAAGCCTCCTTCTTCAAAGGGAAGCACGTCACTATGCACGGCGTGTTCCTGGATGATCTCTCCCGGAGAGAGCTGATCATCACGATCTATCCAAGTGTAACGAACCTGTAGAGAGATGGGTTGCGGTAAGACCCGAAGAAAGGCGTAGGGATTTACCACCCCATCTTGATACACCCCATCCTCTGAATAGAGTCGCTCTTCTTCATTAACCCGAATACTGTCCTTCATACTGCGGGGAAGATAGGTTGCAGGCTTAGACGAAAAACCGCGCACCGTAAAGGCGGCACGGCGATCCGGAAGAGTTCGCAAGGATTCTCCCAGCTCCATCTGGTATGCCTGCCCCGCCTCGTCTATAAAATTGAAGGGACGGGGAAGCTCTACGGTCGATACGGGAGTGTCAAAAAACACATGGAGCGTGTCTTCTGCCCGTTCAAAGGTGTGAAAATCCATGATCTCTCCCGGAAAAAAGTGAGCACTGTCAATGACCGGGCCCTGCACATGGGGATATACCACTACAAGGGTATCACTGTTATGCCACTCCGTATGATCATGGGAGCGTGCATAGGCACGCAAGACAACATCATCCCGAGCATCGCGGGGAAAGGTAATGGGCCCCGTATACCCCCTTTTCTCAGTGGAACCCTCTTCATCAAGAGAGTAATACAGCGTATAGAGTGCCGGATCTTCGGGATAGGCCACATCAAGGCCGATGGTCTCCACAGACTGGGTCGTTCCTTCATCGGGAGTGGCCGTGGGGGTGGCAATCTGCGGAATAACACTTCCGTAGGCGACCACAAGAATTTCACTGTCCAGCCAATACTCCTGGCTGTGAGAAAAGGCTTTCGCCTTGAGGGTCACCCCCACTTCAGTACGCGGTAGTGAGATCGGCCCGGTATAGAGCGGGCTTTCTTCCGTAGGGTCGGTTCCATCAAGGGTGTAGCGAATCTCATAGAGCTCTTCGTTTCGAGGATACGCCACGGAAAGTTCTACCTGATCCACCTCTTGCACAGTTCCCGAAGAAGGATCTGCTTCGGGAGTGGCAATTTGGGTGGGTTCATTTGCCCGTGATACCCAATACAGAGAGTTGTAAATAATCTGTGCCGCCGCATCGTGATCGGCAAGATACTGCGGCTGATAGCACATAAGAACAAGGCGGTTATTTTCAAACTGCATTCCCGCAAGTACGGTGTAGATGTAAGAATACCCCTCAGCGCCCTGGTCATACAGAGTTCGTGTTCCCAGGGGGGCTATGGTATCAAAAGGAGTGCTTCCCACCACAGTATGATTTCGCATTCCTCCGCCATCCATGGAGAGATACTCAAATCGTGCATCCTCCGTAGCCTTTTGTTGAAAGCCGGAGAAGAAAAAATGATCCACATCCTCTGCACGAATATCCCAGATATCCGCATCAAGCTGTCCCCGACCGCCCCATTCAAAATCCCTAAAATGAAGCGTATCCTGTGATACCCCCCACAAGAGGTGGTCATCACGGTGGTCGGGAATAATCCACACATCCGTATCCCTCCCCGCAGCACCATGCATGGCAGGACGTATACCACTGTCATACTGCACAGGTATCCCCTCATGCCCCGGACCGGTCAAGGGAAAAATATATTGTGCATCGTACGCGGCATCGTCACCGATGGAGACAATACCCACGCCGGAATCAGCTGCTTCTTCTAAGATATGATAGGGTTCTTCCGGCGCGCCCCACCAGCTTTCTTGATACCACAACCACCCGGCACCTACGTAGATAATCGCATTGGGTGGCGTACCGCCAAAATCCTCCGTGATGGAGGAAAAGGTTACCTGATCCCATCCCGTCATCTGACCATGATACTCACGAATATTTTCAGGAGAAAGGTGGTAAAGAGCATCACGAACAAAGTCCCTGGTGTGTTCCCCAATGTCACCGGTACCGCCCAACCACCCGCCGGGCATTTCGGCAGAACCAGTGCCATCATTCCAAATAATGGCAACACGCGTATTGGCGTTCCATGCAGCATCTCCCCGGGGATTCACCGTAACCGCCCACAGAGGAAAGGTACAACACAAAAAGAGCAGGGTCGTTCGCAGGCCTGTTGTCACAACTACATCCTCCATATGATTTTCTTCTCTGTATACATAGCAAAAAGAGTAAGAAACGACCCATATATATAGAAGATAGGTTACTTTGTAAAAAAAGAGCCCTGTAAAGGTAAATCGTGATTGGGTTTTTGCAAAGTCTGCTCTACCACAAGAGCTTTGAAAGATCCTGTTGATTTTCGCCGTTCCATACCCCGAGCCAACACTCCGCAGCAGAGACTGAAGGAAACACACAGGCATGAAAATCGCTTCGGTGCTGCCCCATAATTGTACAGAGAACAGAGGCTGCAAGCTCTTCGTCCGGGTGAGCTACGTGGGCATGACGAATATGACGCTCTCCTTCTCTTCTCCCCACAATACGCCATATTTTCCCAATCTCCTTGGGAGAAATATCCATGGTGGCACTGCTGAAATCCGTCAGAAAGGATACATGGGTATGCCATGGGGGAAAACAACGACCAATCTCCAGAAGAACCCCATAAATATCCCGGAGCGACACCTTCTCAGAGGCGGTGATACGCACCATCCCCTGGGGTTCATCAACAGTATACTCAATCACACACCCTCCCGTGGTGAACAGTCTTTTCTGAGACCATAGCATAGATACAGAAGAAATGCACGGGAAAAGTTAAAAAGAAAAAACCGCACCGCCAGAAAGGCTGCCACCGCTCCGGTGATATCTGCACACAGAGCTGCGGGAAGGGCGTGACGAGTCCGGCTAATCCCAACAGAGCCAAAATAAACTGCGAGAACATAAAAGGTGGTTTCCGTAGAACCTTGCATTGCTGAAACAAGATCGGCAAGAAAGGAGTTGGGCTCCCGCGTAACAACCTCTGCCATGAGGGCAAAGGAACCACTTCCCGAAAGGGGGCGCAAAAGAGCAAGGCTCATGGCTTCCACGGGAATACCCCCGCCTGTTAATGGGGCAATCCCCCGGGAGAGAAGGTCCAACATACCGCTTGCACGCACCATACCAATAGCCACCATAATAGCCACCATGAAGGGAATGATCCGCACAGCCGTAGAGAAGCCTTCCTTCGCTCCTTCCGTGAGAGTTTCGTACACGGCAACACCACGAAAATAGCCAAAGCCAATGAGGAAAAGAAGTATCACTGGAATAAGAATTGTACTCAGGGAGAGAAAAAACTCCCGAAGGCCCACAGAAAGAATCTGCCCTGCCGAGAGGGTGGAAAAAAAGAGCTGCTCTACCACCACCGCCGAGGCAACATCCCGCAGCAAAAGCAGAAACATCACAGCGGGGGTAAGACAAAGTACTGCCAAGACAAGGCGCGGGGCAATTCCCGTAGGAGGCTGTAAGGGTGCATCATCCCTGTCTGGCTCATCCTGCTTCGCAGAAGCAGCAGAGGAGTCGACTACCGCAGAGAGAGGGCTTTTCTTTTCCATAAGCTTACAGGCCGTAATAGCCACCACGGTGGAACAGGTCGTGGCAAAGAGTGAGGGCAGAAGAATTGCCCCGGGGTCGGCACTTCCCGCCGCGGCACGCACCGTTATCACCCCCAGGGGAAGCAGGGTCACACTGGAGGTGTTAATCGCAAGAAAGAGAGCCATGGAGTTTGTTGCCTCACCTTTCACAGGGTTGAGACGATCCATCTCCTGCATTGCCTTTATCCCCATGGGGGTTGCGGCATTTCCCAAGCCGAGCATATTGGCAGACATATTCATAATAATGGCAGACATGGCAGGATGATCCGTGGGGATCTCCGGAAACAGCCGGGACATAAGCGGACGAAGAGCGCGGGAGATCAGCTGCATAAGCCCCCCGGCCTCAGCCACTTTCATGACACCAAGCCAGAGAGCCATGGGCCCGATAAGGGCGATTGCCAAGGTAACCGCAGATTCGGCAGACTCAAAAAGTGCCTGGTTGATCTCATCTAAGGTGCCTCGGAGAGTACCGACAAGAATTGCCAGAAGAATCATCCAGAGCCAGATTCCGTTAATGGGAGACATCTTACGGTTCATCCACAGCTCCCGCCGGTTCTTTCTCCGTGGTATCATCCCTCGACGTATCACTGCTGTCATGCTGCTGCATTCGACGGAGCCGTTCCTGGCGACGCCGGTCATATCCGGCGGTTCGCTTCTCTGTAAATATACCATGACTCCGCTCAATATAGCGTATCAACTCTACATCCTGATGGGCCTGCTCTGCCAGGGTTCCCTTTTCGCCATAGTGGGTATGAAGAATGCGATTAAGCTCATCTGAAGAGGTGACCTGACTGGGTAAGAGGGAACGAACCCGCTCTGCGGGGGGAGCCAATTCTCCCGTGTCAGAGGTGGCAACACGCTCCTGGGCAGATTCTGTGTCCTGTACTTCTGAGGCTTTTTCCGTGCAGGCTCCCAGAAAAACAAGTATACTGAAAGAGAGTACGAACAACGAAGCGGCGCGCATAGATCCTCCGAAAAAGGTGTCGTTTCTACTAAAAATATAGCTTTTTAAGGAGAAATTATGGTAAAAAAGTACACCCTCATGGCTCTTTTATTCCTCTGTATCCCCCTTCTGTCAGCCCCCTTGAGCGATCTCATGGAGGAAATGCAGCGGGGAATTAATCTGGGAAATGCCCTGGAATCACCCCGGTTTGAAGGTGAGTGGGGGTATACCATTGAGGATGCGCACCTCGACTCCATGGCACAGGCAGGCTTTACCTCCGTGCGCATCCCCGTGCGTTGGGATACCCGTCTCTCCCGCGATACGGCGGGAAATCTTCACGTGGACAGCGCGTTCATGGCCCGGGTCGATCATGTCGTACGGGCAGTTCTTGAACGGGATATGTATCCCGTTTTAAATGTGCATCATTATGAGCCTCTCTTTGAAGCCCCCCGCGACCACGAGGAAGATTTTTTCGATCTCTGGAGCCACATCGCCCAACACTTCAGCAGCTTCAGCGATAGCCTTATTCTCGAGCCGCTCAATGAGCCCCACCAAAACCTCACACCGGATATCTGGAACGAATATATTCACCGGGTGGTCGATACGATCCGTCGCTATAATGCCGATAAACCAATCATGATCGGTACAGCGGAATTTGGCGGGCTAAGCGGGTTGGCTCATCTAGATCTTCCCCCAGATGAAAAGCTCATTGTATCGGTGCACTACTACGAACCGTTCCAGTTTACCCACCAGGGGGCAGAATGGGTGGAAGACACCGACACCGACGCATGGCTGGGCACCACCTGGGACGGACGCCATGCGGAAAAGGCCGCCATTTATAATAATGTCCGGGAGATTGTTCGCTTTGGAAAAGAACATTCCGTGGCCATGCACGTGGGAGAATTTGGCGCCTATGGCACGGCAGATATGGAAAGCCGTGCCCGGTGGACCGCCTTCTGTGCACGCCTCTTTGAACGATACGGCATCCCCTGGGCATACTGGGAATTTGGCGCAGGGTTCGGCGTATACGACCCCGATGAAGAGGCGTGGCGGTCGGAGCTCCGCACGGCCCTCTTTTCTACGGACACCACCATTCTTGACATGGATGAAGATGCGTACGGAGAGTCAATTCTCCACAACGGGGATTTTTCTGAGGGAGAATCGTCGTGGATTTTCGGCGTATGGAATGACGAAGAGGGCGAGGCGGACTTTAGCCCCCACGATGACGGCGCAACAATCACCGTGACGGAACAAACCCCCAATTCATGGGAAATACAGCTCTTACAGGAAGATCTTGCTGTTACTGCAGAAAAAGAGTACGTACTCTCCTTTACAACAAGTGCCCCGGAAGCCGGACGCATTGAGGCGGCCATTATGGAAGATGAAAGCCATGAGACCTTTGCCTCCGTGAGCCACTCCCTGACAGAACATGAAGAGACCATCTACCTCGCCTTTTCTTTGCCCCCGGACAGAGGCCCCTTTCGCCTGGTCTTCAGTGTGGGCCACGGAGCAGAGACCATCCACCTCTCTTCCGTGGCAATTCGCCCCTACGCAGAGGATGTCTCCCTCCTTACAACCTCCCCCGGCTCATCCGCAGCGCGCCTTGAGCTCTCCGGGCGACAGATAACCCTTCCCGAGGGAGCAGAAATGCTCTCTCTCTACTCCCTCCAGGGCAAACGGATTCTCCATACCTCGCAAAACCATTCGCGAAAATACACAATCCCCGAAGCAGTAGCTCCGGGGATCTATATTCTTGCCGTGGAAGATCTGGTTCACCCTATTCGTCTGCAGCGCTGAAACGCTCCTGCATAAGGGTTACTGCTGCCTCCATGGCTGCATCAAGCCCGGCGGGATCTTTCCCCCCTGCCTGAGCACGAACGGGGCTTCCCCCGCCGCCCCCTTGTACCTTGGATGCCGCGGCTTTCACCACCTCTCCGGCGGGAAGAATCTTGGCCGCCGCAGCACCGGCCAAGGCGGCCACCATGGCTTTTCCCTGCACGGCAGCACCAAGTACCACCGCCACAGATTCATGGGTAGGCTGTTTGAGACGATCACTCACCTCATCCACCATGGCGGTAAACTGATCTTTTTCCAGTTCTCCCACGTTTCGAGCAAGGCAGGCCACACCGCCGTGACGATTTTTTTCAGCCGCAGCGAGGATCTCCCCCGCCTCTTTTCCCGCCGATTGCGCGGTATACTCCTTGAGTTCCCGTTCCAGCTGGCGAATTGTTTTTATCAGCTCCGCACCCTTGGCAGGAAGGGCCTCACGGGGCACCTTTAAGAGTGTCGCCGTTTCTTTGAGCAAGGCATCCGTCTGCTGAAACAGCTCTACCGCCGCAGCACCGCTCACTGCTTCCACCCGACGCACTCCCGCCGAAACAGAAGATTCTCCCGTTATTTTAAAGGGGCCGATTTTTCCCAATCGATCAATATGGGTTCCCCCGCACAGCTCCTTGGAAAACTCGCCCATGGAAACCACCCGAACCGTATCACCGTACTTCTCACCAAAGAGGGCCTTGGCCCCTTCTTTCTTGGCAGCGTCAATGGATTTTTCCTCCGCAGCCACGGGGGTATCTTCCATAATCCACCGATGTACCAACCGCTCTACCTGCACAATCTCATCGGAAGAAAGAGCGGAAAAGTGGGTGAAGTCAAACCGAAGGGACTCCGCATCAACCCGTGAACCGGCCTGATCAACATGGTCTCCCAACACCTCCGTAAGCGCAGCCTGCAACAGATGCGTCGCACTGTGATTTCGCCGAATTGCCTCACGACGCTCCGTGTCTATGACAGCCGTACCAGCCTGGGTAAACCAAGACTCCTGGAGAGGAACATCACTCACCAGTTTATGGACAATCATATCATTCCATACAATGGTATCAACCACGGACAGGGTGATGTCGCCAAAGGAAATCTCACCACGATCTCCACACTGCCCCCCCTTTTCGGCATAGAAAGGGGTTTTATCAAGCACAGCAAGGCCCGTGTGGTCATCCACACACTTATACCGCTTTACCTGCACCGTATCACGGGCCGTATCATAGCCCGTAAAGACAGTTCCGCCTTCATGAGAAAGAATTGTCCAGCCATCGGGTGAAAGCCCCTGATCATCTCCGCCAGCGCGAAGAGATCGGTCATGCGCCTTCTGCTTGCGCATCTCCTCGGCAAAGCCCTCCTCATCTGCCTCAAGGCCATATTCCCGGGCAATCAAAGCGGTGAGATCTGCGGGAAAGCCGTAGGTGCCGTACAGAAGAAACACATCGGCACCGGAAATAACCCCTTTTCCCGCCGCGCGATACGCCTCGGCAAGCTCTTCAAGACGGGTAAGGCCCGTTTCAAGGGTTTTATCAAAGCGCGCTTCTTCCCCCTCAATCACCGATGCCACATAGTCGGCACGTTCTGCAACCTCAGGAAAGGCCTCTCCCATACTGGACACCACCACGGGCACTAAACGATGCATGAAGGGTTCGGTGAAACCAAGCTTTCGCCCATAGCGATAGGCACGACGGAGAATACGGCGAATCACATAGCCCTGCCCATCATTTGAAGGGCTTACTCCATCGGTAATAGAAAACACGAGGGCGCGCATATGGTCGGCAATAACCCGAAAGGGAATGCCTGCTTCGCCAAACTCATAGGTTTTTCCCGAGAGGGCTTCCATTTTTTCTATGAGGGGCATAAAAAGGTCTGTTTCGTAGTTGGAACGCACCCCTTGAATCACCCGGACAATGCGCTCAAAGCCCATGCCCGTGTCGATATGTTTTGCCGAAAGCTCCGTAAGGGTCCCATCTTTCTGGCGGTTATACTGCATAAACACAAGATTCCAGATTTCCACATACCGCCCACACCCTTCCACATTCACCCCACAGGTGTGGTTTGGGTCGTTTTCATAAATACAGGTTCCTTCACCCGTATCAAAATGAATCTCCGAGCAGGGGCCGCAGGGGCCGGTCTCGCCCATTTCCCAAAAATTATCCTCCGCGCCATGGCGGCCAATACGCGCAGGGTCAATATCGGTCTCACTGTTCCAAATCTCATAGGCATCATCATCATCGGTGTACACCGTGGCATAGACCTTCTCCTTGGGCAGGCCCCACACATCGGTGATAAGCTCCCACGCCCACTTAATGGCCTCTTTTTTATAGTAGTCACCAAAGGACCAGTTCCCCAGCATCTCAAAAAAGGTATGGTGATGGTGATCCACCCCCACCTCTTCTAGGTCGTTATGTTTCCCCGACACACGCATACATTTTTGCGAATTAACCGCCCGGGAGAGGTTCTTCGGGTTATCTCCGAGAAAAATAGATTTAAACTGATTCATTCCCGCATTGGTAAACAGCAGGGTTGGGTCGTCCTGCGGAGCAACGGGAGAGCTTTTTACAAAGGTGTGCGCACGCTCTGTGAAAAAACGAATATAACTGTCACGAATATCCTTGGCCTGTTTCATAGGAACCCTTCTCTAATGTTTTTTCTAAAATACGTTCCGCAAAGAAGCCGGGGCAAGAGCCATTTACACCACCACGGAGAGACCGGTTTTTCATACATTTTTACATAAATACTCCACCTTTTTGTCCGGTGGAACAAAACACCCCGCATAGGGTACCACCGCGCATATTTCCGTGAAAGCCCTGTGCAGGGGAATCTTTTTTTACTTTTTTTGCTTTTTTTCTTTGCAATGCGCTGTAAAGGTGTTATAATTTAGGATGTGAACAAAATTAGTTTCTTTTTTTGGAGGTTCTTATGAACAGAAAAGGTTTTACCTTAGTAGAGTTGATGGTTGTAATTGTAATTATCGGTATCCTTGCGGCAGTAGCCCTGCCTCAGATGATGGGTGCCACGGACAGAGCGCGGGCATCGGAAGTTCCCACAATGCTTCGCACCATCCAGAATGCCCAAAACGCCTATTACGCAGCAACCGGCGAATACGGCGACTGGGATGCTATTGGAGTTGAAGATCCCTCAAAGGACAGTGATTTCTTTGATTATGAGCTGACACTCTCAGGTGATGATGATGATGATGATGATGGTTACGATAATTACAAAGCAGAAGCTAAGGCAACTATGACTATGGGCGACATCACTTCAGGAGACGTTGTTGCAAGTGTAAATAATGATAACGAAAGAAAATCCCATGATGATTTTCATACCTTGGCGCCCAACTGGAGAAACGCTACCGGTAATTCGGATGACGATGACTAAGAATCATAGAAGAGATCAAAACCTTCGCCATCAAGTGATGATCCAACAAAAGAGGGAGTAACCAGCTCCCTCTTTTTACTACCTGACCACATACATATATCCAGGGGAGGATATGTCTTTAATGTAAAGGGGGACAGATATGAAACAGAAGGGCTTTACCTTAGTGGAACTCATGGTAGTCATTGTGATCATTGGTATTATCGCCATGCTTGCCATACCAAATTATCTGCGCTATGCAGACCGGGCACGTACCTCAGAAATAGCACCCACCCTGCGCACCATAAACAATGCCATCTGGCTGGATTACTCAGAAACGGGTGAATGGATTACCTCTGCAGAGGAGAGCGATCTGCAAACTCTCTCCATAACTATCCCGGAAAGTAAGTTTTTTGAGTATAACATCTCCCCCGGAGGTGGCCAGAACTATCGTGTCTATGCCGTCCCTAAAAGCGGAGTATCCCTGTACGGAGTGAACGAAGATGACACAGTGTATATAGAAGACGGTGTACGAGGATTTGCAGGTACGGGGTTTCAACCCTATATACCCGGATGGGAATAGCCTCACTGTTGCAATCACGCACTTTTCCCACAAAATCATAATATCCCCACGCGGTGCGCCGTACTCCCTGTATGATACAGAGAGCTCGAGGATTCGCTCCTGTTTCTCATAGAACCTCCTTGGAGCAGGACACCCGCCGGGTGTCCTGTTTTATTGTATTGCAAGTACGTCCCCATAAAAACGAGAGAAAACACAATCTCGTTCCCAGTCTTCTGACTGGGAACGCCAATACCGAGCCTTCCGGCTCCACTACCACCCAGTAACAACTGTAATAAGCCCTGTCCCACCGGAATAATCCCGTGCTGAAGAATACCTCCACTGATCGGGAAAATCTACAAAACCACGTTGTACAGGGGTATTATGAATATATTCAACCTTCTGCGTCATCACCGAACGGTCAAAAATACCTTCCCGATGGCATCCCTCTTGCCATACCTGAAAATTCTGCTTTGTCTTGTGAGGTTTCTTTCCAAATGAGAGTTCTTGCAATAGGCCATAGTTCTTTTTCTCTTCCAGAGATTCAACAACCCTTTTACCACTGTATGATTTAAGAATCGCCACGGTCTTTGGCAAATCAGAAGATCGGGCGATCATGTGAAAGTGATTTTCCATCATGACCCATGCGAAGATCTGCAGTGACTGTGATTCCTGCAGATATCTTATAGTATTCATAAATATGGATGCGTTGTCAGGATTTGAAAAGAGCGGAAGCCACCGAATACATGTTCCGGTGATAAAACAGGGGTATCTCGTATCATAAATTTTGTATCTACTTCGTCCCATAGATCCTCCCTTGCACTACCTTAAAGTATACAATTGCGGCTGTAGATACAGCAATATTATTGTAGAGAGACTGCTCTGCGTACCCAGTCAGAAGACTGGGTACGAGATAAGGAGATAAGCCGCCAATCTTATTCAAACGCTCGTATATCTCATAGAACCTCCTTGGAGCAGGACACCCGCCGGGTGTCCTGTTTTATTTTATCTCAAGTACGTCCCTGCACCATCCGATATACAGACAAGGGCGTTTTAACAAGGAGGTTGAAATGAAAATCCCTGAACAATCCTACCAACAACACAGCTACCCCCGTGGAGACACTGCGGCACCAAAGGCGCAGCACAACAAACCACTCACGCCAACTCCACCCCGTGACACCGTGGAAACCCATCTTCCCACACGGGACGACCGAGGAATTCCCGAGCTTTCCCTTGCGGATAAACTCTCCATAGAACGGCTGGAAGAGTATCTCACCGCCGTATCGGGCGATGCGGTGCGCTTGAGCCGCTCTCAGATAGAACAGCGTATTGGCACCACCACGAGCACCCCGCCCACCTTAGACTTTCAGGCCTAAAGGGGCTTAGCGAAAGAGGAGGAAGGTTTTGAGTAAAAGAGAGGGATGTTTTGAAAACACCCGCAGGAACACAGAGAGATAGCTCAGTTTTTGCGGGTCCTGTTCTGCCAGAGACGCTGCAAGATCATTAAAAAAGGCATCCCGGCGCGACTTCTTCATGAGTGCTGTTTTTAGCACATAGGAACGCTGCTGATTTTTTCCGCATTTTTTCTTCCACGCCGCTTCATATTGCCGCAGAGCTCCATAGGACACCTCTTGGGGGCTAAAGGCTTGCGCCACGGCATCTCCCGCAGCACGCCCCGCAAAAAGAGCATAGGCAATACCACCACCGTTCAGAGCATTTACCTGCCCCGCGCTATCCCCTGCCAAAAGCACGCCATCGCGCACCAAGGGGCGAGTCCAGGCTCCAACGGGCACGCCACCGCAATGTCTGTGAGTTACCTCTGCCCCGGGAAAATGCTGCGCAATAAAGGCGTCCAGTTTTTCCTGAGCCAAACCGGGACGCGACCGCGACCCCAATACCCCTAAGCCCACATTGGCCACACCGGCCCCACGGGGAAACACCCAGACATATCCGCCCGGGGCTCGTTCTTCTCCCACATAAAAAGAGAGGTTTGACGCACGAATTGACTCATGATGTACCCGTGCAAAGGCACAGCTTTCCATATCTTCCATGGCAACAGGAGTATCCCAGCCGACAAAACGCTTCAGCCGAGATTCAACCCCATCGGCAAGAACCACCACGGAGGCGGTATAGGAGCGCTCTTTGCTATGGAGAGTATAGATCCGTCGTCCCGGATCCCCCGCCACGGAAATGCGATCAATGGAAGTGTTGTTTATATAGGTGGCCCCGGCAGCACGAGCATCCTCCATGAGGTCACGATCCATGCGGGAGCGGTCTATGCAGTAACTTTCTGGGCCCAAATTCTCCAGAAGTACCTCCCGCCCATTTGGGGCAATGAAGGTCACGGAGGTAATGGTGGTCAGCACCCATTCGGGACGAATACCGATGGAGGCCTGCATCCCCTTTATGCCAACCCCTTCACCACAGCGAACCGGGGCTCCAGGATAGGCCAAGCGTTCAATAAGCCCCACACGCACACCACCTTCAGCAGCGCGCCGTGCGGCCAGTGATCCCGCGGGGCCAGCCCCAACAACAATACAATCAAAATCAGTCTTCATTAAGCCCCAAATCGTGGAGTATCGCCTTGGCAGCGTCTTTTCCCGCGCCCATGGCAAGAATTACCGTGGCAGCTCCCGTCACGATATCTCCCCCGGCATACACCTTATCACGGGTCGTGCGTCCCCAGTCATCAATAATGGTCACATTTCCCTTTTTATTTGTTTCAAGCCCCTTCGTAGAACGGGACACAATGGGGTTTGCCTTCGTACCAATAGCCACAATAAAAACATCACAAGGCAAGGTAAACTCACTGCCTTCCACAGGCTCTGGACGACGCCGACCGGAAGCATCAGCCTCTCCCAGACGCATTTTAATACAACGCACCTCTTTTACAAAGCCCTCATCGTCCAGGAGTAGCTCCAGGGGGTTGGCAAGAAGTTCAAAATCAACCCCTTCTTCCCGTGCGTGGTGAATCTCCTCAACCCGGGCAGGCATTTCATGCTCCGTGCGACGATACACAATGGTTGCATCCTGTGCGCCAAGGCGAAAGCCTGTCCGCACGGCATCCATGGCAACGTTTCCACCCCCCATAACAACCACATGCTGTCCCTTCAGAACGGGGGTCTTACTTCCCTCTTTCCACGCTTGCATAAGGTTTACCCGAGTAAGATACTCATTGGCCGAATATACCCCGTTCGCATTAATACCGGGAATATCGGGGAATCGCGGAAACCCAGCGCCGGCACCAACAAAGATTGCATCAAAGCCGTCTTCATCAAGGAGCTCACTGATACTGGCTGTTTTTCCCACAATAAAGTTTGTTTCAAAAACAACACCCATGCGTTTCAGCTCATCAATTTCTGCTTGCACCACCGCATTGGGCAGACGAAATTCGGGAATCCCGTAAATTAACACCCCACCAATCTCATGAAGCGCCTCAAACACCGTAACAGCAACGCCACGTTTTGCCAGATATCCAGCGCAGGCAAGACCCGCCGGACCGGAACCGGCAATGGCGACTTTTCGCCCCACCGATGGCATCTTCGTATCTTCATGTCCTCCCATATTCCGATCTGAAACATAGCGCTCCAGATTTCCCACGGCAATGGGATCGCCCTTATGACCGAGAATACAGAGACTTTCACACTGCTCCTCCTGCGGACACACCCGTCCACACACCCCGGGAAGGGAATTAGTGTTTTTAATAATATCGTGCGCTCGTTCAAAGTTTCGCTCAGAAAGCTCCTTAATAAAGGCGGGAATATCTATGGAGACAGGGCAGCCCTTCATGCAGAGCGGTTTTTTACACTGTAAACATCGTTTTGCTTCGCCTACGGCCTCTTCTTCAGTATACCCCTTTTTCACCTCATCAAAGGTGCGTGCTCGTTCACGGGGGTTTCGTTCGGGCATAGGTATTCGCGGACTATTTTTCATCGGTACCAATCCTGCATGTATGGTTTCGTTCTGCAATTTTATCATATCCTGAAAGACGGTTTAACAGGTCGTCCCATTCCACCGACGCCGCATCAAACTCCGGGCCATCAACACAGGCAAAGCGGGGCTCCCCTGCCACAGTTACACGGCAGCCGCCACACATGCCCGTCCCATCAATCATAATGGGGTTCAGAGAGCACATGGTGGGCACGCCGGCATCAAGGGTTTTGAGAGAGGTAAACTTCATCATTACGGGCGGGCCCACCACCACCGCTTCATCGTAGGTATTTCCTGTATCTAAGAGCCGGGCAAAAATATCCGTGGGAAACCCCTTCTCTCCGGCACTTCCGTCATCCGTGGCAATATAGAGCTCATCACTAATCTGGTCCATATCATCGCGGAGAATAATCAAATCACTGGTGCGCGCCCCCAGTATGGTAGTCACATGATTACCTGCCGCCTTAAAGGCTTCTGCAATGGGACGAAGGGGAGCAATACCAACCCCACCACCAATACAGAGCACCCGTCCAACCTTCTCCACCTTGGTGGCACGGCCCAAAGGGCCTGCTAAATCTTCGAGATGATCTCCAACCTGCATATCACGCAGCACCCGGGTCGATTCACCCACCGCTTGAATAATGAGCTCAATCCACCCCTCTTCTGCAGAGGCATTGGCAATGGTTAAGGGAATTCGTTCTCCGTCGGGGGTAACCCGCACAATAACAAACTGTCCTGCCTTTCGCCGCTTCGCAATGCGCGGTGCCACAAGACGCACACGATAAATATGTTCAGAGAGATTTGAAATTTGTAAAATTTCTGCCATGAAGTACTCTTTCGGTTATTTTCCTTGACTTTTCGACATCGTAATATATACCATTTTACGGGCTGAATAAAGGGGTTTCCAAAATTAGATCGAGGGCGCCACGGAAAAAAAAGTCCTTTTCCGGCACGGAGACACCATATACATTTACCCTCTATCCACACGTGTCAGGAGAGACCATGGCCATACAAATTATCTCAGGAAGTATCCGAAGAAAATCACTGCATCAAGCCCTTGCCACAGTGGTTGCAGAAGCGGTTGCACAACGGGGCACCCCCATCATCCCCTGTCCTCTGGCCGCGCATCCACTCCCTCTCTACAATCAGGAGCTGGAAGAACAGGAGGGAATGCCCGAAGGGCTCCACACCCTGCGTACCAAGATCATCCTCGCTGAAGGGCTCATCATGGCCAGCCCCGAATATAACGGTTCCGTGACACCACTGCTGAAAAACACTATCGACTGGCTGTCGCGCCCCTTCGGGGACAGCCCCTACGGAGCAGTGTTTCGACATAAACCCATACTCTGCCTGGCCGCTTCTCCCGGTCCCGGAGGTGGAAAAAAAAGCCTGAGCCACCTACAAGAGATTCTCTCTATTTTCTCCCCCCGCATCTGCCCAACCACAATCTCCCTCCCCCAAGCAGAATGGCCCTGCACCGGAGAAACGCTGCCCGAAGAGGTGCAAAAAACCATAGAACAGGGCGTCACAGAGTTGCTTCAGCGGTGTTCCACAACAGAATAATTCTTCTGCACACCCGGGGTGACTGTTGTATATTACAGGTGACGGGCTTTCAAAGGAGTAACCATGAAAAACACACGGGGCTTTACCCTTACCGAACTCATGATCGTCATTGCCGTTACGGGCATTCTTGCGGCTATCGCCACGCCAATCTACACAAATGTCACGAATAAGGC
This sequence comes from Chitinivibrio alkaliphilus ACht1, assembly GCF_000474745.1. Taxonomy (NCBI): domain Bacteria; kingdom Pseudomonadati; phylum Fibrobacterota; class Chitinivibrionia; order Chitinivibrionales; family Chitinivibrionaceae; genus Chitinivibrio; species Chitinivibrio alkaliphilus. The sequence goes on from NZ_ASJR01000008.1 coordinate 35,237, forward strand.
ACGAGCCCGAGAGTTCATGGGGGTTCTCTCTGAACTCCAGATACGACAACGGCAATACTTCCGGGAAAACCGAGAGTTTCTTTCCATCTCAAAAGGCGATTTTTCCAGTACTGCCGCACAGAAATTAGGCCTTACCGCCGAAACGCACTTTTTTGACTACGAGGTGACTACCACATCAGATGGGTATACTGCCACGGCAACCCTCAAGGAAAATTTAGGCCGTGCAAAACAAGGCGCACAGGGCACAGGTAACTCATGAGGGAGAGAAATCATACCATAATGACCCCCAGGATGGATTGCAAAGCTATACCCAAGACTGGAAGTAGAAAGTTCTCTTTTTCTTTTTGTGTTTTTCTCAGAAATCATATATATTAGGCCAGTCTGTACATGTGGGAGATTAGCTCAGTTGGTTAGAGCGCTTGCTTGACATGCAAGAGGTCGCTGGTTCAACTCCAGCATCGCCCACCATATTTGCCTCAAGCTTCCATGGTTATCCTCACCTATGAAGCACCCATGCGGTAGGCCTTGAAAAAGAAGGAAACGACCAATGTGTCGAAGTGTTTTTTTAATAACGAGTGTGCTATGAATATTTTTCTTCCTGATGGAAGCGCCGTGGAGGTAAGCTCCAACGCAACCATATATGATTGTGCCAATGCCGTAAGTCGTGGTCTTGCCAAAAAAGCCATGGCAGGTACGGTAAATGGAACCCCGCGCGACCTCTATTCCCGTGTTTCGGAGGGTGACACCGTCACCATTCTCACCTTTGACTCTCCCGAGGGCAAAGAGATTTTTTGGCACTCCTCTGCACATATTCTTGCCGAAGCAGTGCAGCAGCTCTATCCCGAGGCAAAACTTGCTATCGGCCCGGCCATTGAGAGTGGGTTCTACTACGATTTTGACGTGGCAACGCCCTTTACCCCGGAAGACCTTGCCAAAATTGAGAAGGAATGTCTCCGTATTGTCGGTGAGAAAAAAGAGGTAAAACGGATCTCCATGACACGAAACGAGCTTGAGGCCTACTACGACCGTACGGGAGAAGTGTATAAAAAAGAGATGCTTGCGGATATTCCGGGAGAACCCTCGGTATATGCCCAGGGCGACTGGTTTGATATGTGTCGCGGCCCCCATCTGCCCAATACAGGCATGGTAAAGGCCATAAAGCTCCTTTCCTCATCCGGCGCCTACTGGAAAGGTGATGAGACCCGTCCCATGTTGCAGCGGATCTACGGAATCTCCTTCCCAAAGAAAAAGCTCCTCACGGAGCATCTTGAGCTTTTGGAAGAGGCAAAAAAACGGGACCATAAGAAACTCGGCCGACAGCTCGGTCTTTTCTCCTTCCACAAAGAAGGTACGGGCTTCCCCTTCTGGCATGACAAAGGAATGGTCTTATATAATGAAATAGCTCAATTCAGCCGCGAAGAACACATTAAACGAGGCTACGGCGAAATTAAAACCCCCATTGTCCTGCATGAAGAGCTGTGGCATCGTTCCGGGCATTGGGATAAATATCGCGATGATATGTACTTTGTGGACATGGATGAAAAACCCCATGCCATAAAACCCATGAACTGCCCCGGAGGGCTCCTTGTGTTTAAGGACAGCCAATACTCCTTTCGCGACTTGCCCGTGCGCAATTTCGAACTGGGCCTGGTGCATCGCCATGAAAAATCATCCGTACTCAACGGCCTCTTCCGTGTCCGTCAGTTTACGCAGGATGATGCGCACATTTTCTGCCGTCCCGATCAGATAGAACAGGAAATCAACGATGTGATCGACTTCATCTTTTCTGTCTATAAGACCTTCGGCTTTGAAGAGTTTTTTATCGAGCTTTCCACACGGCCGGAACAATACATTGGTGAAATAGAAATCTGGGATAAGGCAGAAGAAGCTCTTCGCTCAGTTCTTGAGACAAACCGTATCGACTACCAGCTCAACCCCGGTGACGGTGCCTTTTATGGACCGAAAATTGATTTTCATATCCGCGACTCTCTCCGAAGAAGCTGGCAGTGTGGCACAATTCAACTTGATTTCAGTATGCCCGAGCGCTTCTGTCTTGAATACACCGATTCCGACGGATCAAAGCAGCAGCCTGTTATGATTCACCGAGCCATTTTTGGCTCCATGGAACGGTTCATCGGCATTCTCATTGAGAACTACGCTGGCTTTCTTCCCCTCTGGCTTTCACCAGAGCAGGTGCGGGTTATTTCCGTATCTGATAAATTTGCCGAGTATGGAAAAGGCGTAACCGCCACCTTGAAAAAGGCAGGTATTCGAGCCTCCTTTGATCGGCGCAATGAGAAAATCGGGTATAAAATTCGCGATGCGGAAGTGCATAAAGTACCCTACATGGTTATTGTGGGCGAAAAGGAAGAAACAGACAACACCCTTTCTGTGCGACTGCATAAAAAAGGTGATTTAGGAACAGTTACTATCAAACAATTTATAGATACACTTTTAAATGACATATCGAGCAAAGCTGGATATTAATTTTAAACTGGAGGCGTACTATCGGAAAGAAATATTCCCGGGGCAATCAACGCTCTGAAGCAGATGACACGAGAATTAATGACATGATTCGTGTTCCCAAGGTTCGGGCTGTAGACTCAAAGGGTGATGCAATTGGCATTATCCCCGTAGAAGAAGCACGTGCCCTTGCGCGGGAAGCGGGTATGGACCTTGTGGAAGTGGCTCCCAAAGCAAAGCCCCCTGTCTGCCGTATTATGGACTATGGAAAATACAAATATGAGCAGTCCAAAAAGAAAAAATCGTCCAATAAAAAACAGACCAAAGTGCAAAATAAGGAGATAAAACTCCACGTTAAAACAGAAGAGCATGACTATAACTTTAAGCTAAAACATGCTCGTGAGTTCATTTTAAAGGGAAATCGTGTCAAAATGACCTTGGTCTTCCGTGGTCGTGAGATTATGTATAAAGATATGGCCCGGGAAATGATGGAACGAGTAGATCGCGACCTTTCTGATATTGCCACAACAGAACGCAAATGTGTTCTTGAAGGCCGGAACATGCAGTCGCAATACATTCCCGATAAAGCAAAAATAAAAGAGTACTTAAAACATACCGACGAAACCGAATAAAACTATTTGTGAGGAGAGATATATGCCAAAAGCAAAAACCAGGAGTGCCGTAAAAAAACGTTTTAAGGTTACGGGCTCAGGAAAGGTGAAACGAAATAAGGCTTTCAAGAGTCATATCATGACGAAGAAGAGCAACAAACGGAAACGAAACTTCCGTAAGAGCGGACTGGTGCATTCTGGTCAGGAACGAACAGTAAAACGAATGATGGGTTTAGCGTAATAATTTAAGGAGAATCATATGCCACGGGCAAAGAATAGAGTTGCGTCTCGCGCAAAAAGAAAAAAAGTATTGTCTGCCAATAAAGGCTATTTCGGAAAACGGAAAAATTGTATTCGCACTGCGAAAGATGCGTTTTATAAGGCTGGTGAATATGCCTATCGGGATAGACGTCAAAACAAACGTAATTTCCGTCGTCTTTGGATTACCCGAATTAACGCTGCAGCCCGTTTAAACGGCCTGACCTATTCAGAACTTATGTGCGGACTGAAAGAAAAGGGTATTGACTTAAATAGAAAAGCCCTTGCACATATGGCGGTCAATGAGCCGGATGCCTTTGCTGAAATCGTAAACTCAGTAAAATAAGCATTTCGCCGCAGGTGTGATCATGAGGGAGAGTTCTGCTCTCCCTCTTTTTTTACGCCATATCTTCATACATCTATGTAGGAGCTTTTCCCCTCTGCATCGATCTCCCCGCGAGCATTCATAAAAACGCCCCGTAGAATGAGGGGCACCCAAAGACGCCCCCTGGGCTGTATGTGTAACTTACAGCGTGGCAAAGAGATCGTAGTCGTCGCAATCGATGATTGTGGCAGGAACAATCTGGCCGACCTCTCCGTCGCCAGAGAGAATAAACACCCGCCCATCTACCTCCGGTGCATCGCCCATGGTACGCCCTTCAAAGAGATAATCGGGGCTATCACTGATACGATCAATAAGAACGGGAAGGGTTTTCCCCACACGCTCTTCCTGTTTTTCTCGACTAATATCACGCTGGATATTCATAAGTATTTCACAGCGCTCTTGGGCCACCTCTACGGGCACTTTCGGCTCTGCCTCGGCAGCCCGGGTCCCCTCTTCAGGAGAGTAGGGAAATACCCCCACCTTATCCAGGCGTGCCCAGCGAATGAAATCACAGAGCTTTTCAAAATCCTCCTCGGTCTCACCGGGATATCCCAAGATAAAGGAACTTCGAATAACCGCATCGGGCACAGTATCCCGAATTTTTTGAATCACCTCATAGATTCCCGCCTCACCGGGACGGCGCCCCATCTGGCTGAGAATGGAATCGGAAATATGTTGCAAGGGAATATCAAAGTATGAACAAAGCCGCTCTTCCCGTGCAACAAGGGCAAGAAGATCGGCATCGACAAAGGCGGGATGCAGATACATCATGCGAATCATGGGAAAGGACGTTTCACGCACAAGCCGCTCTAAAAACACGGCAAGGGAACTGTGGTGATCACGTCCATAAAAAGAGGTATCCTGAGAGACAACAATGCACTCACGAACTCCCTGTGATTCCAGCCACTTGGCCTCTGCAAGGAGATCATCGGGGGAAAAACTGCGAAAGGAGCCTCGAATATGGGGAATAATACAAAAGGAGCAGCGATGGGAACAGCCTTCGGAGATTTTAAGATATTGGGAATGCAGAGGTTCTTCCAATCGCCGCGTATATCCAGAAACAGGGCGATGCAGGGAGAAATAGTTCCGCAACCCTTCTTCCCAGTCATCCACCCCAAGCCACAGATCTACTTCGGGAAACTCCTGGGCAATCTCCTCGCGATAGCGCTGAGAAAAACAGCCTGCCACAATGAGGGTTTTATGCTCCTCGTGGGCAACCCCCGCCGCCGCAAAAATTGTATCAATCGCCTCTTTTGTAGCGCTTTCAATAAAGGTACAGGTGTTGACTAAGAGAACCTCTGCAGCGGCAGCATCATCCACCACGGTACAACCCTGCTCCTGTAAAAACCCGAGCATTTTATTCCCGTCAACAATATTCTTTGAGCAGCCAAGATTAAAGAGGGCTATTTTCATTCTGACTGCTCCGGAGAATACCCCGTACGCGCTTCAACGGTCATGGCGTGGTGTATGAATTTTTCTGCTCGAGCAAAACGTGAAACATGGGGGGCACACTGCTTCAGCCCCGCAGCATGTACTTCTGCAACGGAGATTCGTTTTTGAAAATCCGGCACTCCCAGGGGTGATGCATAGCGTCCTGCTCCTCCCGTGGGAAGCACATGGTTTGTCCCGACAAAATAATCTCCCAGGGGAACAGGAGTGTATGGCCCCAAAAACACCGCTGCTGCCGTATAGATATGCTCCAGATCGGCGGCAGGATCTTCAGTGACAATCTCCAGATGTTCCGGCCCGACATTGTTTAGCACCGCGTATGATTCGCTGCGAGATGCGGTATGGACAAGTACGATGGCGTGATCTGAGAGGTTTTCAAATACAGAACGGGTTGGCGACTCTTCCATGGCCTTCAATAACGCGGCATGGACGGCTGTTACCAATGCGCGATCTTCCGTTACAAAAAGAGCAGTCTCATCGCCGCTGCCGTGCTCTGCCTGCGAAAGTAGATCCAAGGCCATCCAGTGCGGGTCTGCGCACGCATCTGCCAAAATAGCAATTTCACTGGGCCCGGCAATGGAGTCGATATCGACCCGTCCATAGGCTTGTTTTTTAGCGGCGGCCACATAGGCATTTCCCGGGCCGACAATCTTATCCACAGGAGCAACGGACTCCGTACCCAGGGCAAGGGCCGCAACGCCATGAGCACCACCCATTTGATACACCGTGGTGATTCCTAAATATTCAAGGACAAAGGCAATTTCCGGGGCCAACTCGCCGTTTCGACACGGCGTAAGGGCAACAATCTCTTCTACTCCGGCCAAGCGCGCCGGAATACCGTTCATCAGCACCGTGGAAGGATAGACCGTATAGCCGCCGGGTATATAGAGAGCAACCCGTTTCAAGGGAAGAACCCGTTGAGAGAGAGTTCCTTCGGCAGTCTCCATAGAGAAGGATGTATCCACGACCTGTCGGGCATGATACGCCTCAATGCGCTCTGCTGCGACACGTATGGTTTCCTGCAGTTTGGGTGCAACCCGTGCCGCCTGTCGGGAAATTTCTTCGCGGGACACACAGAGGGTATCCCCGGTGAGTGTTCGCTGATCAAAGCGACGACAACACGCAAAGAGCGCCGCATCTTTTTCAGCAGCAATTTCTTCAAAAATACGATTTACCCGCTCTTCTACAACAGTATCACGAGCACTTCGCTCTGCCTCAATACGGGCAAAAAGATCTTTTCCCTCCTGCGAGGTATAGGAAATAATCGGTATATCTTTCATAGGTTCTCCTTTTCTATAAAATACTACCTCCCCGGACAGGAGGGGATACAAAAAAAGCTGTGTGGAGAAACACACAGCTTTTGACTCTTTCCACTACACAAAACTACTTTTTCTGTTTGAGAGCATTGCGCAAAGCTGCGGCAAAATCAGTATCTCCGGGAGTTGTCTTCGTAGATGCAGAAGGTGCCGTGGTACCATGGCTACTCTTGCGCGGACGACGCTGTGGTTCCTCCGCAGGAACATCTCCGCAGGAAAGGGCAATCCGACACTCTTCCGTATCAACCTCATCAATACGAACCTCCAGGGTATCACCCTTTTTCAGAGGAGTGGAAATATCCTTTCCAATACGTTTATTCCGAAGAAGTCCCGTAATTTGCTCGTCAAGGTCGACGAAATACCCGTAGTCCTGTACGCCGCTCACTGTTGCGGTAACACTCTCTCCTACGGTATACTTTTCCGCCACATCTTTCCAGGGATTATCGGCAAACTCTTTCATGGAGCAATCGATCTTATGCTCCTCTTCATTAATTTCTATAATTTTTGCACGCACCATTTGTCCCCGGGACACTTCTCGAGATGGCTTTCGGATACGGGTCCACCCCATCTCCTCAGTGCGGATAAGCGCTTCCACACCGGGCATCAATTTAATAAAGGCCCCAAACCCGACAATACGTGACACCGGCGCTTCCACCACATCACCAAGGGAGTATTTTTGAAGAGCTTCTTCCCAGGGGTTTGATTCAAGACGCTTCACCGAAAGAGAAATACGCGACTCATGAAGTTCTTCATTACGGGTAACTTCCAGCACCATGACAGAGATATTTTCACCCTCTCGTACCACCGACTCCGTCTTCTCTTCACGATCCCACGTCAGCTCTGAAATATGCACGAGACCTTCTACTCCCCCAAGATCTACAAAGGCACCAAAATTTGTAACACGGGTCACCTTCCCGTTCAAGGGGGTCTTCTGTTCACATGCTGCTTCTATGGTCTCTATGGTTTCACGAATTTCATCCTGAAGAAGAGGGATGCGCGTTAATACAATATTATCACCCCGATTTTCAATACGGGCAATGACAAAGTCAAGCTCCTTTCCCATGAGTTCCTGGGGAACATCGGGAAAGGTTACATCCACTGTGGAAAAGGGGCAAAAGGCCTTTCGCCCAAGAAAATTTATATTGTAGCCACCCTTATTCATCCCTGTAATACGACCTTGCACAGGAAGAGACTCATCTTTGAGCGTTCGAAGCAACTTCATGCCAGCCTTTTTACGACGCACCATACTCGCAGAAAGAAGGGCTGCTCCCTCTGAAGAAGAAAGGACTAAGGCCGAAAGGCTGTCCCCCGAGGTAAGCTCTTCCGAATCAATGTCCTTTCGCGGAATACGCCCCTCCGTACCGTCCGGGAGAGTTACGGATACCATTACATCGTCAACCTGCTGTACAACTACCTCCACGGCCGTTTTTGCTTCAGATACTCCTTCAGGAGTTGAAGCTGCATTCGCCGGGGCTGCAGCCCCGTGAGATTGTGCTAACTCCTTACTCGATTCCATAGAATTGCTCATCCAATCGCTCCTTATTAAAACGCTATTACCCTTATGCCTAAAAGCCTTGCAACCCGCAACAACGAGTACAGACTGGCATAAGCCCTTTTTTCATTTCGTTTCGAAAACGGGTAAAGGCAGCACCGTTCCAAACATCATAGAATGGAGTGGTACAGACATTTCCCGCCACATAGTCCTGGTAGTCACGGCACGGCGTCATATCTCCGTTGGGAGAAATCTCTGCCACGTGGTAAATACTCTCGCAGGAAGAATACCCCACATCCCAGGTGTGATCATCATAGTATCGTCGAATATCTTTTTCTGTATAAATATCAGGAATAAACTGGGGAACCGACGGGCCTTTGCTCGAAGAGGTGCGAATGTTGTGCACCTGCTCTGCCACAACCGCCGGATCAACATCATTGAAACATGATTTGAGATACCCCGTATGATTCACCGGTGTATGGCCAAAGCGACTGGCAAAGACCTGCTCATGCTCCGTAGCCCGTTCCTGCGTGATAAACCAGCCGTAATAGTAGGGATGAAGCTGTGTCTTATCCCGTACCAAATCATGTATTTCTGCAAGATGTTGATAATTGTAGTTAGAGATAACCGTAATAGGCACCACAAAGGGCATGGTCAACCCGTTTCTTTTTTTATGGCATCCACCCGATCAATCACGTTCATAATTTTCTCAAAATTATGGGAGTTTTTCCCTGTGGCTGGTGAGCGGAGTGTGTTTTGTGATGCACTATCCCATCCGTCAAGGGAGAGGAAGAGTATATTTAAGGCCCCCGTGTCTATGAGGTCTTCTAAAATAGCATCTATATTCTGCCCATTCGTGACAATGGAACCATAGAGGCGCTGTTTTCCCAATTCCGTAAAAAAGGAAGCAGAGGCTTCCAAAGGGTTGGTTCTCCCCCCCAGATATAATACACCGGACGATCGCGCTTTGTTTCCAGAATAATACGCTTCACCGTGGTAAGATCAAGCTGCTGCAGAGATTCACCGCGCTCTTGTTTCATGCGCAAATGACCGTTTTCACCCCATTGGCCGCAGGAGTCACACCGCAAATTACAGACTTCATTAACCCGCAGTGAAATTTGGCTTACGGGTGCTTTTTTTTCATTCCCGTAGGACCGCACATACCGACGATAGGGGAACCGGAGAAGATTCAACCGGTGAAGGTCTTCTATCAGAGCAGGAACCATGTGTTGAAATAGAAAACGAGAAGGAATTGTCGCTTTGCCCTTGAATCGTCCCATTAATCGTGCAGCCTTTCATGGATGAATCGTATAAAATATATCGTGTCGGTCTGGACGGGGGTGTAAAATCACCGATCTTCTTCACGACCGCTCACACATTCAACGCGATTGCGCCCGCCATCCTTGGCGCGGTAGAGAGCCTTATCCGCCATACGAATTAAGACCTCCTGCTGCTGTGCATCCGTGTCATACATGGCCAAACCAAAACTCATGGTGACTGAAACCGTTTCCTGAGAAAGGGTTTTAAATTCCAGGGAGGCTATCTTCATACGAATACGCTCCGTCGTTTCCATCGCATCAGAGAGAGTACTTCCATATAAAATAAGGGCAAACTCTTCTCCCCCATAGCGGGCTGCAAAATCAACCCCTTCCCGAATTCCCTGCTCCAAGGCATGGGCCACCGACACAAGAACAGTATCACCAAAGGTGTGGCCATAGGTGTCATTGACAGACTTAAAATGATCGATATCACAGATAACCAAAGCTACGGGAACCTTCTCTACGGAAGAACTCCCCGAACCAAGGGGCGACGTTAGTCGATGAGAACGAACAATTGCTTCGTGAAGAAGCCGTTCAAAATGGCGATGGTTGTAGAGGCCTGTTAAGCCATCTCGAATGGCCAAATTTTCTTGTTGCCGCAAGAGCAGAATTTTTTCCACGGCTAAGCTTGCAGCGCCAATAAGCTGAGTCATGGTGGCAAGATCTTTTTTCCCAAAGAGAGGTCCCTCTTTTTTTTCTAAGAGTACAAGCCCCCGAGTTGTCTCAAGCCCCAGAGGGAGGGCCGCAAAAAAAGAAAAGCCTGAATGACGCCCTTCACGAGAGGAATACCGAACTTCGTAAGCATCTCCTGAAAAGGGGCGACACAACACATCCATGGAGGACACATCCATATCTTCACCAAAAAAGAGTGATGCGATGGTGTTAGGCTCAACACTGTATTCAAGGGAATCAAAATCGGCAGCGGTATCACCCTGAGCAAGGACCACCCGAGCCACACGGGTTTCCGTGTCTCGAATTGAGATGGAGAGCCGATCGTACCCAAATATTGTCGTAAGTATTTGAGATAAATCATGAAGCAGAGTGGAAAGATCTTTGCACCGCATGCAGCGCTGAGACCAGTCATTAATAACCCGAACCTCTTCGTGAAGTAAGGTATTCATTTTGTAGAGATAGGCGTAGTACAGGGACTGTCCCATGAGAGAACCAAAGATAACCAACCAGTCCAGATCCTGCTTTTCAAAGGCTGCGGCATCGGTGCTGTCCACCACTATCACCCCGGACGTGTTTACGGCCTTTACCGGAGCCATGAGCAAAGAGCGAGCTCCGCCGGGTTTTTCATAATAATCAATCTGTTGGGTCGAACGCAGTTCATGCAGACAGGTTTCAAAAACGCCATCCTTAATATATGAACCCAGTAACCCATGACCACTCTCGATACGAGCTGAAGGACAAAATGTTCGGGCAGAACTGATATATGATGCCACGACAAACCGACCTTCTGCACGGGGAAGGAAAACCGCTGCAGTCTGAGGACGAAACCGCTCTTCTACAAAAATAAGGAAAGAGTCAATATGGCGAGCCACATCTTCTTCAAAACGCATCCACTCCTGTTGTTGGTACGCACCGCCCAAAGCTGCCGGAGAAGGAGTATGTCCGCCTTCACTTTTGAGCCGCGCCTCCTGCTGCACAACCCCGCCGTCACCCGGCCCTGACTCTTCCCGACAACCGCTCCCGCCCCCCCAAAAAAGAGGGGAAATTCCGAGGAAAAGAAGCATTCCCCCCAGGAGTATAACAGCCAAAGGAGCATAGATAAAATACAGCACAAGGGTGAGCGCAAGAAGACTTACCGCGATCGCTCTATTTATGTTCAAGGAGAGCCTCCCGGACAGTGGTTTTTAAAAGTTTTCGTGAGAGAGGTTTGAGGAGCACTTCATAGAAGCCTATCTTTCGCAGGCTTCTCTCTTGAATTGTGGCAGAGTTAAAGGACGTTGCCACAATAACGGGAATAGACGCAGCTTCATCCATGGAACGCACCCGTGACAGAAACTGAATCCCATCCATAACCGGCATCATTAAATCAACAATAATACAATCAACGGACGTATCTTTCAAGAGAGAGAGCCCTTCAAAGCCATTGCTAGCCGTATGCACCTCGTATTCGTCATATAAGAAGATCTCTAAAAGATCCAGAATATCAGGCTCATCATCTATCAGTAAAATCTTTGCCTTTGCCGTCACTGTGAAACCCTCCAATACATAGCTATCCCTATGAAGAAAAATAGGATTGTGCCCGCCGAAGCCGCAAAGAAAGGTGACAGAATACTATTCTCCCCCATCATGAGCATCCCCTGAGCACCCACCCAGTACAGCAGAGCAAAGAGAACCCCCTTGCCAAAATGCACCGCCCGGTTCTTACTCCCCGAGGAGACAGATACGGCTATGCCCAAAAATACAACAACCAGATTCATCCAGGGAAGAAAAAATTTAAAGTAGAGACGAGCTTCATATTTTGCCGGATCCCGCCCCTGTATCTCATATCGTTCTATGGCCTCCCGCAACTGAGCAATAGAAGCGTTACTCCCCCCATGTACCGTAGCAACAACATTGTGGGGCCGCTCAGTAAATCCAGCCAGACTCATTGTATCATCCCGGGCAAAACGGAGCCCCTCTTCATGAGTACTCCACCGTCGAATATCTTTGCCAATCCACCCCCCATCTTCATACACCACAGAACCCATTTGACCAAATTCTTCTGCCCGAGTATCACCGGGACGTACCCGCGTCACCCCTTGGCCCCGGGGGGGTGAGGTTTGCAAATGACGGAAGTGATATATATCACCATTCCGCTCAAAATAAAAGAAATCGTGTTTATAGGCACGAGTCTCTTCCGGTATCTCCTCGCCGCGGCGACGGGCAGCAAAGGTGCGTAAGAGACGGTCTGTTTCTTGATCACGTTCCGGCAGTGCAAGCTCCGTAATACAAAAGGAAAAAAGAGACAGGAATACCCCCGTAAAAACAAGGGGCTTTGTCACGGAAACAACGCTTTTTCCGGCCGCACGAATCGCATCTAATTCATGACTTCCTTGAATACTTCCCATGGTAAGCATCGTAGCAAGAAGAGCCGCGATAGGAAGAAGTATGGAGAAAAACCCCGCCAGAAAATGTACGTAGTACCAAAACAACTCTCCCGCCGTTGCCCCCTGTAAACGATACATATCCGTGATGTAATCAATTACGATGGTAAGCCCCGTAAGCCCCAGAAGTATCACCATGAATAACGCGGCAAACACCCCGAGAATATAGGTGGGTAATATGCCGAAGATACCACGGGACACCGCGATAGGAAGACGAAACAGGCGGGAAAATTTATACAGAACCCACCCGGAAAACTTTTTCAGCATGGTCTGTTCTCGGCGTACCAAACGAAACAAAGAGCCAAAACACCAGCGACACCAAGGGATGAGAATACCCATGGAAAGAGTTTTGCCTCGGAGAAGGAGGCTCATTATATACAGGGCAATACCGCCAATAAGAACATTTCCCGACCACATAGCCACAGCGGGGGGAATATACCCCTCATCACCGAAATGCTCACCGGCAATAAGAAAGGCGTAGTATATCACGAAGAAAATAAAACTATAGACCGCTCCAATAACGGGCGAGCCACTTCGCGTAATAATCCCCAAAGGAGGCCCAAGGAGTGCAAACACAAGCACCGCAACACCCAGGGCAAATTTTTTATGATATTCCACAAGGTAGGAGTTAATGTTTTTTTCCCGTCGCTCAATCCGATTTACCCGCATGGCCGTTACGCTTCTGCTCATACGTACACTACGATGGGGCCGGATACGTGAATCAAGGGCAGAAAGGGCCTCCTGCCACTCTTCATAGGAAGAAAAAGACAGGGTGTCGTGGGGTTTTTCCGCCTCTGAAACAACACGCCGGAGGTCATCAAGCAACTCTCCATGAGAATGGCGGTAAGTTCGAATATCCTCTTCAAACCCCTCTATGGAAGACATGAGTTGCGCCGTACTTTTCTCTCGGTCTCCCCGTGTTCCGCCAGATGAACGCTGAAACGTACCTTCCGAATTCTCGATATATACATGATGAGATTCAAAATCCATCTGATAGAAGGCATTTTCCTCGGTCACACGGTAAATCCCCCCGTCGTAGAGAGAAAACTCCACGAACTGCTCATCCTTTGTTAAAAACACCGTGCCGTGATCGGCATAGGTAAGAGAGTGAATCTGTCCCCGGTCGCGTTCAAAAATGGTAACCCCGAAAATTTCACCACTGGTATGATCAATGGAGTCTACAAGCAAGGCATATCCGGGAAAATCCTCCAGAAGAGTTCCCGCCTCAATCATTGCCGCCGGTCGTTTTCTGATAATATCACGGAAAAGGGTTGTGGCATGATGATTTGCATCGGGAAGAACACGGTCAACAAAGAAAAAAAGGAGCACCGCCGTAAGAGCTCCCACCGCAAGAAAGGGGGGAAGCAGGTCGACAACGCTCTTTCCAGAGGCCTGTAAAGCAATGATCTCATTGTCAGCAGAAAATTTCCCAAACACCGTTAAGATCGCAACAAGAAATGCCATGGGCATTGAAAGAACCACAATGGCTGCCATGCGCACAGCGAGAAGTTCTACGATAATTCCCACAGCCACCCCCCGATGCAAAACCTGGGGAAGCACAGAAACCGCAAGCTGCATAAAAAAAGTGCGGTTATTACCAAAAAGGAGTAGAGGAATGGACGAATAAAGGCCTTGAGAAAATATCGATACATAATCATCTATAACACACCAATCCTCTGTATTTCCGCCGTGACTCTCCATAATATAAATAAGCGGAAAGAAAGAGGAGGGGGCAAAGCGTATTTCCTCTGCCGGCCAATTCTTCCCATATCAGTAGGTATGCCCGTGAATCACCGAAGAGGGCAAAACCATCTCCCGGCATGTACCGATACCTCAAAGGCAACCCTACCCATAAACCACCTGATCCAGATCGGCGACAAAACGCTCGTATGCATCTTCAGAAAGAGCTGCGGGGGCAGACATAAGATGCAGTGGAAGAGAACACCCCCCCGGCCGAAGAGGTTTCTGAACATGACTGTACGGAAGAAGATGAAACCCGAGCCGCTCATAAAATCCGATACGACGATACTGAATCTCCTCATGGGGAATCTCCACTTCCAAGACCACACACTCCGCCGCAGAAAGAACCTGTTCCATTATATGCGTACCAAACCGTTTACCGCGAAAGGCGGGGGACACAGCAATATGCTCAATAAACGTGCAGAATGAAAGAGTCCAGCGTGAAACAAAGCCGGCCAATACCGCTTCGTCATAAAAAAGATCCAGGGCGTACTCTCGCCGTGCAAGAAGTTTTTTCTGATCTTCATAAGTACGTCGTTCTGTTTCGGGAAAGGCCTCTTTGTAGAGCCCCCAAAAGCAATCAAAATCCTTCGATGAGATCATTGAAAATCCTCGCGAGAAAGAGTATAGACATGGTGGATAAATCCCCACCGATCAACCGCCTTTTCAAAAGAAAGGCCATTATGTTCTGCCACACGAATGGAGGGCGTGTTTTCCGGGCGAATAAGGGAGATACATCGCGATGCCCCGAGGCTGCGAAAAACATACTCCAAAGCAGCCCGAGCTGTTTCACGGGCATACCCATTCCCCCAAAATTCCGGAATCAATGCATAACCAAACTCAATCTCATCAACCCCGTCAACATCTTTCTGAAGAATGGGACCACAATAGCCTAAAAGTTGCTGGTCATCATGGCGAATAATCTTATAAAACCCAAAGCCGTCACGATCATAACAGCCACGTACCATATCAACCCACTCTTGCACCTGTTTTCGATCCATCACCGACGGAAACCACCGCATTGCTTCTGGGTTGGTAAAGAGAGGGAGAAAGAGATCAACATCATTCTCACAAAGATGAAACAAGGCTGTTCTTTCTGTGGTAATCACTGCATTTTTCATAAAAAACCCCTTGAAAACATTGTATAACTCCTTAGAATTATATACACAAACCTTCCTTTAAAACAAAAATATTTGTATTTTTGTATTTTACCACAGAGAAAGGCATCCATCATGAGCTTAAGCAAACATCTGCAATCACCCGAGATTCTCTCCGATATTACAGGAAAAAGCTTCGCCGATATAAAAAAACGAATTATCGCTGCAGGAAATGAGTGGTACAAAACCCACCCAGAGGAAGAATCCCTCATTCGTAAAAACCTTACCTCCTTGGGAAAAGAAGACTCGGACCAGCTTGTGGCAGCAATCCAGGAAGGAATCCTTGTTCACTATGCAGAAAAAATAACGGCCCTCTCCCTTTCTCCAGAAGAATTTTCACAATTTTTAAATACCCATATTGACTACACCGATGCATCCAAAATCTTACAGGAAAACAGTCAGGATACGGGAATCCTCATGGCAACCCCCCATTTTGGCGGAGTGGAGTTTGTAACCCCAACACTGTCACGCATGGGGCATACCACAAACGTGGTGCTCAAATTCTCAACCCCGGAACTCTCCGCAAAAATACGGAAATACTCCCAAAATATGGAAGACCAGGGCGATTTTGCCCCCATCCACTTTATCGAATTAGGAAAAAACGCCACGGGCGGTGCCCTGGATATGTACGCAGCCCTTCGGCGACACGAGGTGCTCTTTACGGTGTTTGATGAAGAAACGGATCACTCGCAGAAAGTAACCCTTTTTGGAAAAGAAATCCTCGGCGGAGCCGGGCTTGATAAGCTTATCGCTCCCGCAAAGGGGTTTACGAAGGTGTACACCGTTTTTATGGTCCGTTTGGACGAAAACTCCTACAAAATGGTCCTTAAAGAGATTCCTGCAGACTCACCAGAGCCGGTACAAGAAATGTACAATGCTCTGGAAGACATGCTTACACAATATTTAGAACAGTGGTATTTTCTTCATGAAGAGGTTCCCCTTGTTAGACAATAAGAAAACAAATAACTCAACTTGTGACGTAATTATTATCGGCGGTGGCTACGGTGGTATTGCAACAGGTATCTACCTCCAGCAATGCGGCTACTCCACACGCATCCTGGAAAGCTCTGCCCTTCCCGGCGGTGTTTCAACAGTATGGCGCCGTGGAGACTATATTTTTGACGGTGCAACCAACTGGGTCGCTGGCTCATCCCTTTCCAGCTATCTCCACAACATGATGTCTGAGGTGATAGATTTTGAAAAACTCACCTTCCTTTATCCTGAAGAGTTTATGCGCATCTACGATGGTGACACGCACTTTACCGTCTATACAGATACGGAAAAACTCCGGGAAGAGATGCTCCGCATTGCTCCGGAGGACCGTACGGTTATTGATCTTTTTATCAAGGGGATAGAAGATCGCAAGAAGGTGTCCATCCCCTTTGCGAAACCAATGCAATTAGCATCCCCCCTCGAAAAAATTAAGATCCTTGCAGAGTATGCCCCTTTCTTTTTCAACTTTCTCAAGTGGAAGGGTACCTCCATCGAAGCCTTTGTGAAGCAATTTAAGAGCAAAAAAATGCAACGTCTCTTTTTGCGCATGTACCCGCACCATGATTTTTTCTCAATGTTTGCGGTTATTTCAACCCTCGCATGGCATAGTCTCAGCGCTGCAGGATACCCCTATGGAGGATCGGAGAAGCTCCTTGCAGTAATGCTGGAAAAATACGAATCCCTCGGAGGAGAAATATCCTACAAAACCCCTGTGGCAGAGGTACTCATAGAAAAAAACAGAGCACGGGGGGTGAAAACAGCTGCAGGAACAGAGTATCAGGCCAACACGGTTATTGCTGCCTGCGACGGAAAACACACCTTGGAAGATCTGCTCCAGGGAAAATACAGAAACCCCTTTCTAGAAAAAAAGATCAACCGTGGTGTGCAAAAGTATCCGGGGCTATTTCAACTCTCCTTAGGACTGAAGAACAAACTCGATGTACCCTTTCACAAGTACAACGTTGAACTTACATCGCCCATAGCAGTAACAGACAAAGAAGAGTGTCGAGACATGATGATTCGTGTCTGTCAGGAAGAGAGCGGCCTTTCTCCGGCAGGGACAACAACCCTCATTATTCATCAACGCATCAGTGATGTAAACTACTGGATTCAGCTGCGCAAAGAAAATCGGGAAAAATATCGTGCAGAAAAACAGCGCGTAGCACGCGAACTGAAACGGGAAGTGGAACACTTCTTTGGAGAACTATCCATAGCCTGTGAAGACACGGCAAGCCCGGCAACCTATAAGCGGTATACCAATGCGTATAATGCCAGTTATCAAGGATGGGCTCCTACACCAAAACAGATTGGAAAAGAGGTACCCATGACATTTCGGGGGTTAAAAAACTTCTACCTTGCGGGACAGTGGGTTTTTCCCGCTGGCGGAATTACCGGGGTAATTCGTGTGGCACGCCATGTCACTCAAATTATCTGCCACCGTGATAGAAAAAACTTTCCTCATTCCTAACAAACCGACATTTATGAAGAACGGGGGGCATAAATTACCCCCCGTAACGTCCCAAAGAAAAAAACTGAAAAAAAAACCCGCTGCCGAGGCGAGAGTCTATCTAATTTTAATCAAAAAAGCATCTCTCATAACATATATTAAAGCGTTTTTGACGGAAAAAGTTATCCAAAATATAAAAAAGGGTTCTGATTATGGCTTTTGACATTAGCAAGTTACGTAATATCGGTATTTCGGCACATATCGATTCCGGTAAAACAACCACCACGGAGCGCATGCTCTTCTACACCAATCGTATTCACGCGATCCACGATGTTCGCGGTAAAGACGGGGTTGGGGCAAAAATGGATTCCATGGAGCTGGAGCGTGAACGCGGTATCACAATTCAATCTGCAGCAACCCACGTGGAGTGGAAAGATCACCCCATTAATATTGTTGACACCCCTGGACACGTTGACTTCACCGTAGAAGTAGAGCGATCTCTCCGTGTTCTTGATGGAGCCATTCTTGTCCTCTGTGCCACCTCTGGTGTACAGTCTCAGTCTATTACGGTTGACCGCCAAATGAAACGGTATGAAGTTCCTCGTATCGCCTTCATCAACAAATGTGACCGTGCCGGTGCGAACCCACATCGTGTAACGGAGCAGCTCCGTGATAAGCTTGATCTCAATGCGGTTATGTTTGAGCTCCCCATTGGTCTTGAAGACAACTTCGACGGTGTGGTGGACCTTATCAATATGGAAGCTGTCTACTTTGACGGTGACAACGGTGAGAAAATTCGCCGCGAAGCCATCCCTGCGAATATGCAGGATGAAGCTGATGAAAAACGGGAAGAGCTTATAGACGAACTCTCCATGTTCTCAGACGAAATTGCCGAGCTACACCTTGAAGGTGAAGAGGTTCCTGTGGAGCTTCTGATTCAAGCTGCACGGAAGGGCGTTATTGCCCTTGAGTTAGTTCCCGTATTCATGGGTTCTGCCTTTAAAAACAAGGGTGTTCAACTTGTTCTCGACGCCGTAATCGACCTCCTCCCCTCTCCCCTTGATATTACCAATACAGGGATTGATATTGAAAAAGAGGAAGACCTTGTCGTAGAATCTGATCCTGAAAAACCTGTTGTGCTCTATGCCTTCAAACTTACCGACGATAAGTACGGCCAGCTTACGTACGTACGAATCTATCGAGGTGAACTTGAAAAGGGCGATGAAATTATTAACATGCGCACGGGAAAGAAATTAAAGGTTGGTCGTCTTATTCGTATGCATGCCGATGAGATGGAGCAAATTGAAAAAGCATACTGTGGTGATGTGGTTGCACTTTTTGGCGTAGACTGTGCCTCCGGTGATACCTTCTGTGCTCCCGGAACAGAGATTTCCATGACGTCCATGCATATTCCCGAGCCGGTAATTGAATTGGCCATTGCTCCCACAAGCTCCAAGTCTCAGGATAATCTTTCCAAGGCATTGAACCGATTTACAAAAGAAGATCCCACCTTTCAAACATACGTGGACGATGAGTCAAACCAGACAATTATTCGCGGAATGGGTGAGCTTCACCTGCAGGTATATATTGAGCGGATGAAACGTGAGTACAGTGTAGAACTTGAAGTGGGGAAACCACAGGTTGCCTATCGAGAAGCAGTGGTTGGATCTCAAAACTTCGACTACACCCACAAGAAGCAAACCGGTGGTTCCGGGCAGTATGGTCGTGTTGTCGGCTCTCTTCGCGCCTTGGATACGGACAGCGAAGAAAACTACGAATTCTCCAATGAAGTTAAGGGTGGAAACATTCCTACAGAGTTTATGAGCGCTGTTGATGCTGGCTTTCAGGAAGCCATGAAAGAAGGAAGCATGATCGGTGCCCCCGTGGTGAGAATCGGCGTTGCCGTTACCGATGGTGACTCCCACGCCGTTGACTCTTCCGATATGGCCTTTAAAACTGCTTCCATTGGTGCGTTTAGACAAGCCTATGCGAAAATAAAGAAGCAAATTCTTGAGCCCATCATGAAAGTTTCTGTGGAAGGTCCCACGGAGTTTCAGGGAACAATTATTGCCACCATTAACCAACGTCGTGGTATGATTAAAAACACCACTGAAGATGGTAACTACTGTGTTGTTGACGCAGAAGTTCCTCTTGCGGAAATGTTTGGATACTCCACCGATCTTCGCTCTCTTACTCAAGGGAAAGCGGAATTTACCATGGAGTTTGAGAAATATGGTCCCGTACCTTCACAGGTACAGGACGAGCTTATTGCAGAACACCAGAAAAAGCTGGCTGAAGAACGCAAATAAGTTCCGGCAATTGATCAAAGAAAAAAAGAGGTATCAACCTCCTTTTTTCTTTGTCCTCTCTTATATTATTCACATAATCGGTTTTTCCAGGAGGTTTTTTGAAACGACTCCTTTTTCTCTTTGTCCTTCTGCTTCCTCTTTCGGGAAAGACCATTGCCATAATTGATAACACCCCTGCACGAAACTCGTCCCGTCTCTACACTCTGCTTTCTTCCCTCTATGAGTGTTCAATATACCAATCTTCCCGTCCACGTGATCTTTCCACGCTTACCCGAAACGGCTATAGCCACATTATTCTTTATGAGCCATCCGCGGAAGATCTGAAACACCCCGTTGCAGAAGACACCCTGCCTAGAATTGTGATAAATCCTCCCGCAGATATGAAGGATATACCATGGGTTTCTCTCAGCACCGACCTCTCTTCTGCTGCAGCGTTTCGCGATGTGGGCCGCCTCTTAGAACGGGATATCCCCCCCATAGTGCTGCTCTACGATTCAACCCATACAGCAGAAGCCATACGGGAAAAGCACTCCTTTTGCCATCCTATCTCCCTGATTCCCGTTGAGACTTCTCGGGATCTTCAACGGGAAATCCGTACAGCAGGAGAAGGAGGTTCGTCCATGGTTCGTATGCTCCTTCGACCCGAACAAGCCTCCTCCTGGGCTACGAAGACTTCTGTGACACAAACCATCAATCAACATATCTCTCTACTCTGTACCAATGCTCCCTCACCGTGGAGAAATGCGCTTCCCGATATTGGGCATATCCAACTTCGAGAAAACACAAACCTTGCAACAACGGCACAGGCCTTTTTTTCCGCCCTATTTATTGAAGACCTTCTTCCACCCACAGCTGGAAAGATTCATCTTAATTCATCCCTTGCAGCGCTTTCCATGGGATCTATCACTCACTACACCTTGGGAGGTACGGCGTCACTTCAACAGGGAACCATGCAGCAAAGCCTGTACGATGCAACCCCATTTCCTTCGTGGGGAGAAGTTGAGCAATTATTCGCCGATCGCATGATCGTCTTCCCCCGTGTAACGACCCCATCCACCCAGAACAATAAAGCCTCCAGACACAAAGAAACATCGGACGATACATGGACACAGCAGGCATATGCCCTTATCCGAACAATTGTGTTACACCCCTACTACAATGTTGTTGTATCCATTCTCCTCGCCTGTACCCTTATACTATTGGCCCGTATTCTCATCTGTCGCCTGCGACGTACCCGACGTCCTGTTGCGCTGATATTTCCCCGTGCACTTCGGTCACAGCGCATGGGAACAAGGAAACATGCCCCCACCATTGTACGCTATTTCCGTCAACGAGGCATACATTCCGTCAGCCCTGGATCACTCATCTCACTGGACAAAATGGTACAACATCGCATGCCACAGTTTTTTATTTTGGATGGCCGAAACAAGGCCGCTCTCACCTATCTACAGAAAAAAATCACCCGGTATCAACTCTCCTCTGCAGAAATTATCCTCATCTTTTACATCCCTCCCCAGTATACACAAACCGTTTCACACGCCTTTGGAATGGCAACAACCTTGGTATACCCATCCATTCCTGTAGAGGAAGACTTAACGGCTGATCTGAAAAAACTCGACGCACAGGGAGAGGTTCTTTCAGGGCGCATAAAAGACACGGGGCTTTCTTCTGTTTTACAGATGTTGGAAACACAAAAAGAGAGTGGCTGTCTCGTGATTGAAGACGAATCTCCCGTATCTATTTTTTATTATGAAACAGGACGAATAGTACATGGGCAGGACCGTCTCGGCAATAGCGGTTTTGAGGCCCTGTTTACGGGGCTATCATGCACCTGCGGCACATTCCGATTTATTTCTGGAAAACATGCTCCAGTACATACGGTAAATCTTGGATCTATGGAGTTGCTTCTGGAATACTCACGCAAATATGATGAAGAACAGCATGCCTAAGAAGTCTTCCGGCCCGCCCCGTCTTGATATTCTTTCTCCAATTACGGTGATTCCGGGGCTTGGAGAGAAAAAAAACACGCCTTTGCCGAAAAGAACATTCACACCCTGCAAGATCTGCTCTACTTTTTTCCCCGAAGATTTCAGAATAAAGGGAGTGTTACTCCCATGGCAGAACTTACGGCGGGATGTGAAGCCCTTGTACGGGGAGAAATTACCCAAGTCCGCCTCGAACGACGACAACGCACCATGCTTCGTGTGGGCTTACAGGATGCCACGGGCCATATGGAGCTTATTTGGTTTTCCCGTGCCGCCTACCTGCAACGAGTTTTATCCCCGGGCAAAATCATCTCATGTTTCGGCACGGTTCAGCTCTACCACACAGCGCAAATGGTGCATCCTGAATTTGATCTCACCGCCCAAGAAGGATCTAAAGATGAGCCGTACCAGCCCGTATATCCAACAAGTGAAGTCTTTTCTGCCGCACGAATAACCAGTACGGATATTCGTAAATTTATCCGATGGATATTTAAAAACCTCACACGATATCCTGAAAATATTCCCCGCGAGTTAGAAAAGAAATACACCCTTCCTCCCTTGGCCGACGCTCTCTACTTCTCTCATTTTCCAAAAGACCTTGCGGAACGAAAAAACAAATGGTTTTTCCGTATTCAATTTGAAGAATTATATCAAACAGCCGTGCAACTGCATTGGAATCGTCGGGAATACACCTTGCCGGGGAGGTCTTTCACAGCGGGGGATGATCTTCAAAAAAGGTTTATCGACACACTTCCCTTTGCCCTTACAGCGGGGCAAGGCCATGCGGTGGAAACCTTACGCCGGCTCAGTGCCTCTGAAACAAAAATGCACATTCTTCTACAGGGAGACGTGGGATGTGGAAAAACAGTGGTCGCCTTTATCGCCGCGTTAAAAGCCCTTGCCGCAGGATTTCAAGTGGCATGGCTTACTCCAACAACCGTCCTTGCAGATCAATCATACCGCACAATAGCCGCATGGCTCTCCAGTGTGGGATATACAGCCCACTGCCTTACGGCCCATACCCCTGCAACAGAAAAGCGCAACATACTCCGCGAAACACGGTTGGGAAACGTTTCATGGCTTGTGGGAACCCATGCACTCCTTAACAACTCCCTCGAATTTTCATCCCTTGGCATGATTATTATTGATGAACAGCATCGATTCGGCAGTGCACAACGCCTTACCCTGCAAAATAAAAACCCACAGGCAGATCTTCTCATGATGTCTGCCACACCAATCCCAAAGAGTCTTGCGGCAACACTCTACAGCGACTTAGAAATTCTTTCCATACCAGATCTTCCTAAACATCGTCGTCCCGTTCAAACCCATCTTGTGCCACCTCAAAAAGTTCTTCCTATGTATGGATTTCTGGAAGAGCGTATTAGCCAGGGTGAGAAGGTGTTTTGGATTATTCCCCGCATTGATGAAGACATACGCTCTTCACGCATGGATCTTGAAAAACGCAAGGCAATTCTACAAGAACAGCTTCCTCAGCAAAGGGTATCTTGGCTCCATGGAAAAATGCCGCCCCGTGAAAAGGAGGCCATTCTACAGGATTTTGCCACAGGCCCCGCGGGAATACTTCTGGCAACAACAGTCATTGAAGTGGGAGTTGATATTCCAGAAGCAACCGTTATGGTGATTGAAAATAGTGAATGCTTCGGCCTTGCCCAGCTCCACCAACTTAGGGGACGCGTGGGACGATCTTCACTAAAATCATGGTGCTTTCTCCTCTGCGGTGCAGAGACTTCTCCCACAAGTGTGGAGCGACTTCACACCTTTTGTTCCACCCATGACGGATTTACCGTGGCAGAGCAAGACCTTATGCTTCGCGGTACCGGTGAGGTGCTTGGCCACCGACAAAGTGGCTTTTCCGATATTATCTATTCAGATATCCTCACCCAGGCCCCTCTCTTTCAGGCCCTCCAAAAAGATATCGAAACCTTACTTATTCCTGAATGAGATCATCCTTCTGCAAGATCCGTACGAACTCATAAGCCGGCTCTTCATAGGGATGGCTCTCAAAAAGCGCCTCCATAACCGTAGCAACATGCTCTTGAGCAACCAAGGTCTCCACCCGATACTCTTCAACCACTTCCAGACGATCCGTTTCCCCTAAAAAAGGAGCGCTTCCCGAACCAGGACGAAACTGACCACATCCCCGTACTTCCCAACTACAACAGTCATAATTTCCCAATACACCGGCACCGGCAGAAAAGAGTGCCTCCTTCACGCGTTCCTTATATTCTGTTGGGACATAGACATACAGTTTATACATACATACTCCAAAAAAAGCGTTTTTTTACGTATGGCATACTCCTTGCTAATAAAATAGTACTTTAAAAAAGGAGTGTCCATGAAACATATCGTATCTCTACTTTTTCTTCTTCTATTAAGTACAATCACCTTGGGAGAACCCCATGAGCCAAAAGGTGCCCTTCTGTTTTTTATTAACCCCACGGGCCGTCCCTGTATCATTCAGGATAAGGAGATTCAAGAAAATCTCACCCTCCCGGAGCAATTTGACCTTTCCTATATCAGTACTGACGTTCCCGCAGATAGATCTTCTTTCATGCAGTATGGCGTGCGCGCCTTGCCACAGCTTATATTAGTAGATTCAGAAGGAGATATCCTGCATCGCTTTCCACCGGGGATACAATCTGCGGCACAAATAGAAACAGCCCTTGCCAACAGCGCGAAAGGAGATTCCCAATGACCCCTCTTGATATATCCCTTGTATCCATACTCCTTGTTTTTTTTGCAGGCGTTGCAAGTGTTGCGTCTCCCTGTGTGTTTCCCCTACTTCCCATCATTATGACAGGAACTGAGCAAGACAGTAAATACCGCCCCCTTCTTATTGTCCTTGGTATCACTCTTTCCTTTGTTCTTATGGGGGTGATTACTTCTGCCTTTAGCTCTCTCATACTGGGTCGCATGCGTTACATAGAAATTGGCGCTGGCATATTAATAATTATCTTTGGAGCTCTCCTTGCTGCAAATATCAACCTCTTTAAGCATATAACAATTCTACAAAAAATACCCACTCCAAAAGGAGGGGGCATTTCTGGTTTTTTCCTCGGGGTAACCCTTGGCATTGTATGGATCCCCTGCATTGGTCCAATGCTCTCTGGAGTGCTTGCCATGGTAGCCACGGAAGGAACCATGGCCGCTGGCATTCTGCTTCTATTCATATACTCCTTTGGACTTGCTATCCCCCTGCTTCTCGCGGGATACGCAACACAGGTCTTTCGAAAAAAGGTGGGGGCTTTTCAACAGCGCGGCACCATAATTCGAATTATAAGCGCGCTCATACTCATAGGGTTTGGCGTATATATCGCCCTGTAAATCAGGGCGATCCA
Source organism: Chitinivibrio alkaliphilus ACht1 (assembly GCF_000474745.1). Lineage (NCBI taxonomy): Bacteria > Pseudomonadati > Fibrobacterota > Chitinivibrionia > Chitinivibrionales > Chitinivibrionaceae > Chitinivibrio > Chitinivibrio alkaliphilus. Next base: position 60,615 of record NZ_ASJR01000008.1, read on the forward strand.
AGGGGGGTCAAAGCGGTAGTCCTATGGATGTATATCATGCCATCATATCTATGTGGAACAAGACTGGGAACATAGTTTCCCTGCTCGTTATGCGGTTGATATACCACCCCAACAGCACGATGATTGATGGGGCTCATGAGGGGGCTCTCCTCGGAGATAGGGTGAGTAAAGTCAAGAAAGAAGAGGGAGTCTTCCTTCTGAGAAAAGAGGTTTTCAAGGCTTCCTTCCATGGGTTCAGGCATGGTCATCTCTTCCCAGGGAGCACCCCACTGCCTCCCCGCGATAACCTCTCCTTCACTGGTGGCAAAACCGAGAATACGAACCGCGGAATCTCCTAAACGCTCCCGGGCAACACTGCCAATATTCACCTGTCCCACCTGCGCCATAATAGTCGCTCGGGCATCTCCAACATGCGTATTATGTGCCCAAACAATACCACGAGACTCACTTCCGTGAAAATCTCGTAATTGTTCTGTGGTAGAAAAGAAGTGTTTTGCCCGACTGTTCCAAGATTCTGGGCCCTGTTTTGTCGAAAGACGGAAAAATCGCTCAGCCCCGTGTATTGCGCGAGCTTTCTGCACCGCTGAAAAATAGGCGGGATCGCTTTTACCCGCCTCTCTCCGTGCTTTTTTGACACACGCCACAAGGCTATCCATGGCGGAAGCACAGGAAGCACCCTGCTGAAAAACAGCACGGGCATAGGCTCGCTCATCGCGGTTATAGGGAGCAAAGCACCCCACATATTCAGCAACCTTATCGGATTTATCCGGGATATGTATATCAACAAAATCTTGCAGAGCATCCATGGCCTCCCACTGCCCGTACACATCTACCCCGTAGAGCCCAACGTGCTCTTGAATAGGGCGAGATTCATTATACTCCCGCAGCCACTTGACAAAAGAAAGGAATTCTTCATTTGCCCACATCCATTGGGGCCATCGTTCAAAATCAGCTATAATATCCCGGGCTGAACTATCGGTCTTTCCCCGGACAAATCGATTCAAGCGATGGAGAGGAACCCAATCACCCTCTACAGCTACAAAGGATATATCTCCAGATTCAATCAAACGTTTTGAAATTCCCGCACGCATGGTATAAAACTCCGCCGTTCCATGGCTTGCTTCTCCGAGAAGAATGAGTTGCTCATCTTCAAAAAAAGTATCTACAAAGGAAAAATCATCCTCTCCTTCAAGGGGAACCACGGGAAAAAAGTCTTCTGACTTTCCTAAGGTACAGGAAAGACATACTAAAACGAGAAAAGAAACAAGACAAATACTCTTCATAGGCCCATCCTTACTAGGGTATACCTGCAAGATATATGGAAAACACCGATGTATGCAAGGGATCACCCCAAACGGAAGTGTTCCACCATCCCCTTCAGAACATGCGTTTGCGATGCAAGCTCTTCAGCGGTAGCAGCAGCTTCCTCTGAAGCGGCAGCACTGCTTTGAACAACCTCATCGATAGATTCAATTTCTTCCGAAATATGACGCACCGATTCCACCTGTTTCATACTTTCCGTATCAACCTCAGAGAGTGTGTCAGCAATATCTGATACAGCAGTGGAAATCTTTTGAAACTGTTGTACCGTTGTATCGGTAAAGCTCCGCCCCTCATGTACAGAATCGATGGTTGTCTGAATTAGTTCTTCCGTCTGCCCTACTGCTTTTGCACTACGCCGGGCCAAATTACGAACCTCTTCAGCGACAACGGCAAAGCCTTTTCCATGTTTTCCTGCACGAGCAGCCTCTACACTGGCATTTAAGGCAAGAAGATTTGTCTGAAACGCAATATCCTGTATCATTTGAATAACTGACCCAATCCGATTTGAAGCCTCTTCAATTCGCCCCATGGCAGAAACGAGTTCCTCTACCCGCTGTTCTCCCTGCTCTGCGGTATCAGATGTGGCAAGAGCGCTCTGCGAAGCAGAACGTACCTTTCCCGCAGTGGCATCAGACTGATCACGAAAATCGGTTATATTTTCTGTAATACGAACAAGAGACTCCGCTTGTTCAGACGACCCTGCTGCTAGGGATTGACTCAGCTCTGAAAGCTGATCTGCACCGGCATGTACCTGCACGGAAGAGTCGTTGATTCCATGAAGTGTCTCCAAGAGAGATTTCTGCATTTGCTGCAAGGAATTTCCCAGAGCATCCACCTCTGAATCACAGGTAATAGGCTCCGTAAGATCTCCCTCAGCAATACGCTGCAATGATTCCCCCTTGCCTCGTAAGGAGTCAACCATACGTGAAAGGGCCCGTACCAGCAACCCTATTTCATCTTCACTGGTGGCTGTAATTGATACAGATAAATCTCCAGCTGAAACCCCGTCGGCAAGGGTCACCGCAGAGGAAATACTTTTTATGAGAGGACGAAGAAGAAATTGTGTCAAAAGCAAGGCGACACCAATTGCAATAGCCCCCATCAACAGAGAAATACGAAGCCCTCGTTGTAGGGGAGCCAAAAGCTCTGTTCTACTTGCAGTGGTAATCAGAATCCAGTCAACCCCGTCTATGGCTTGACTCTGAACATAATACTCATCTTCCTCCGTTGACAAAAGAAAAGAGTGTTGATCTGCAGACAGTAAAGATGCGAGTTCAGCATCCCACCCAAGGGAATCACGTAATGATCCCTCTTCCAGAAGTTCCGGGTTGGAGTGAACAACAATATCACCGGTACTGTTTATCACAAAGGTTTCTCCAGAAGAGCCAATTGTATTGGAGGTCACCCGTTCTACGAGGTCTGCCAAGGGAATACTTACAGAAAAAAGGCCGAGAAATTCTCCATCAGCATCAACTCGATAGTTAATAAAGGCAATTTCCCCGTAAAGATGGTGGGTTGTATACACATTAATATTAAAATCATCACCGCTTTCTGCAAACTCAGTAAACCATTGATCATCCTCTGTAAGACGTCGTAACTCATACTCTCCACCAACAACATTGTAATAGTTTTCCGTGTGTGCTGAAACAAAATTAGCACCACTGGTGGAAAATTGATTTGATACGCGGGATAATTTGTCAACCAGATCGGGAATACGCTCTTCATTCTCACCACGAAGAATCCACTCTTTGAAAAAGGGGTCTTCTGCCATCGATCGGAGGCCAATCACGGCATTAAACAGGGATTGATGAATATCGTCTGTAATCGTGGCTACAGTAAGAGGAATCTCCCGCTCAAGGAGACTCTCCTCCATACTATGCCATGATGTACGAGTTATTACGGCCGTAACCGCTCCCACAGAAAGAAAAAGAATAGAACCAAAAAGAACCAAAAGTTTTGTTGATATACGCGACTGAATACGCACAGAACCCCCCTGAATAAAGACATATTTCAGTCTATCTTCATGGACGTATCCCGTCAAGATTTTATTTGTCTAATAGCCCAATTTGGACAAGTACTTCACGCCCCAAGGGACGCTTTTTTTCCCAGAAAGGGATAGCAATGTATATGTATAGCCGGATTGAAATTTGCTTCAATGATGGTATAATTATCCCGGTTCGCCGGAAGCGATATTCCCTGAATAATCATATCAATACCGCATATTTTTGCACCCAATGCGTGGGAACCCCGCAAGGCGATTTCCTTGTATGAATCATGTACCTCATCGGTATAATCAATACTATCTCCCCCCGTTGAGATATTTGAATTCTCCCGCAAAAAAAACTGTGTTCCCTGCGGAAGAATCGTATCTTTATTGTAACCCTGCCGTGCCAAAAAAGCCTGTTCTATCTCACCGAGAGTAATTTCTTCTAAGGGAGTAACGTACCCCTTTGAACGAAGGGGATCACGGTTTTTCTCTACCACTAACTCTGCAATGGTACTCTTTCCATCTCCCGTAACATTTGCAGGAATACGATGCAGTATTCCTGCAACGGTTCCGTTTATGATAAAAAAGCGATACTCTTTTCCCTCAAAAAATGGTTCAGCCAAGACAGTACTATCCTCTCGAAACGCTCGTGTAACCGCCGCATCATACTCACTTCGCGAAGGGCCTGTAGTAAAAATCTCAACGGCCGTACCAAAATTTGTACGATTCGGCTTTATTACCAAGGGGGTGTTCTTTACGGTTTCATAGGCAACTGCCGCCTCTGCAGAGGTTGAAAAAGCGTGCCCCCCAGGAACAGAGAGAGAGGCCTCTCGCAGAATTTTTTTTGTGACAACCTTATTCTCCATAAGCAGAGTGGAGATATAGGTGTCGGCAGATGTTTTTGTAGCCTGTTTTACATATTCCCACCCGGTTTTTCCCCGCAAGGCGATAATATTATCCTCCCTGTCCATAATGCGATAGGGAATTCCTGCTACAATGGCCTCTTTTAACACAATTTTTGTTGAGAGTTCCAAAGATTCTGCACCAAAAAAAGTAAAGAAATGCTGCGTATAATACTCTTGGGTTGCCGTCGATTGTGCAGAGGAAAAATCACGAAATCCCTTTGCCAAAATCTCCTCGCGACACCGCCATGCCAAGGTTTTTTCAGGGTGTTCAAACACGGCCTTCATATTGCGTATAGAGTCTGCGTAGACCGAAGAGGGGCAAATACGGGAAAAGACCTCCTCCATTTCAGAAAAAATGTCCATGGCGTATTCACGAAGAGGCACCTCCTTGCCCGTTGCTGTTGCAAGGCGAAGGGAAGGATCTAGGCCATGGAGACACACCCGATCATAATTTACGGCATCTGCGGAAGAAGGGGTTTTATCAGGACAAACGAGTAAATAGTGCATGAAGAGGTTTATCCACTCTGCCTGTTCAAGATCCAGTCCGTTATGAGAAAAGGGATTTATGTCAATACAGCGAATCTCAAGATATTCAATCCCCTTTTCTGCAAGTTCACGGGGAGAACGGGCTGTACTGTTTTTAAGACGAAGGGCCGTGTAGAGCTCATCGGGAAAACGAATTTTCCCCGTAGAAATAAAGGATTCTACTTGTGCAACATAGCCTGAAAGAGTGTCGAAGGAGAGCTCATCAGGAAAATCATTTCGATATCCGCACGGTCCGTTTCGCAAAGACATGGCATATTCACTCGAGTAGGAACAAGCTCCCTTACACGAACAAAAATCCTGAGAAACCACATCCCGTACCGGAGTTGCACCCGTGAGATACACAAGCATCCATCGAAGCACAGAAAAATTTCGTGCCACCCGCATATACACCTCGTCTTGAAACACACGAAAGCTTTTTTCCGTCCCCTCCGCTTCATACAGATGAGTAAGGAGTTCCGGGGCGTAGGAAAAATTATAATGAAACCCTGAGATAAGCATTCGTGCAGACCCATACCGCTGTGCCAAATGCTCACGATATGTCTCCAAACGAATCCCCTCTTTTGAGGTATCAAAACGGGAAATCGGAATTGGTTCTGTCACAGCAGGAGGCATACTTTGATTCCATAGAACATCTGCAGAATCCTGTATAACAGCCATAATATTTTTTAGCTCATCATAGGCAGCAGCAACACCTCTTTTCGGTGTACTAATCAGTTCAAGCTGGATATCAGAAAAGTCTGTTTTAATGTATGGATGAGATATTTTATTTACGTAGGGATGTTTTTTCTTTGACGGTTCGAGAGTATCCGTAAGACGGAGAATTTCACGCTCAAAGCCAATGGTTGCTTCTGTAAGATACGTGTGCGGAATTGAGGAAAATCTATCCATGGTCTGTCCCGTTTTTTCTATAAAATATACAGAGGAGCACATAAAACCAGCATTTCTCTGTGAAAAATATAAAAAACTTTAGTGTTCTGATTGCCTATTTCTCCTATAGATACAAAGTGCATTCCGCGCAGAAGAGCGTATTCTTTGTTATGGAAAGAAAAAGAGAGGTTCTTATTTTGTATCAAGTTCTTAGGAACGCCCCATCATTCCAGATCCATCTGTGAAAAGTATTATTACGGCGTTAATCTCTTTTCTGCTTGTAATAAACGTAATATATTTTAAAATTTTGTCGTATACCATACTTCTATACGAGGAGTTTTTTCCGTGAAAACCTATGTCATACTTTCCTGCATTCTTGTTCTTTCCGTGTTTCTATCTGCTGCTGAAGAAGCCGGGCAATATACGCGAAGATCCGTGACACACATGAACACCCTGTGGCTTATGGATAACTCCGTACAGCAGCTTTCTGCAGCACAGGTCAACATGGTTCTTTCGGCAGTAAAAAAGGAAATTGCCATTCCCCGTTTTGATTTCAACCCCATTCCTGAACCTCTCAAAAGAGAGTTTATTGCCGAGGCAAACCGTTCCCTTGTCGGGTTTGACGGAGATGAGGATGAAGCCATGAATGCTATTTCAGAGGTAATGAACAAAACCGTGGTGCCTGCGGTGGTTGAGGTAGTGAAAACGGAAAGTGAAATGCGGGCAAAAAATCTCCGCACCGAGCAGGAGCGAAACTCCTTTATCACAAATAAGGCCCGAGAACTCGGTATTACGGCAGAACATATTGAAGAGGTGATGAACTCCGCCTATCTCTACATTCCCTTTGCCATGAATTATACCCAGCATACTGATGGTACCCGATACCGCGAAACCATAGACCTTGGCATTATCTGGTGGCAAATAACCACCACAGAGGATACCGCTTTTGCGGAAGTGGTACATAAGGATGTACGAAGATCCATGGGTAACGGACGGGTCGGAAATAGATACAGCGTTAATGATCAACGCTTAAATCATCAGGAATATGCCTTTCACTCCATGGCAGAAAACGGTGCCCGAAACCTTGGCGTGGCAACGCGGGAAATAGAAGATTTTGTTTTATCAGGGCAGGTTATTTCTGGAAACCCCATGCGCATGACCTTTAATCTTGGCGACGAAGAGGGGCTAACCGTGGATGATACATATCTTATCATCCGTGATATTATTCACGCCGATGGCAGTCGTGAAAGCCGTCGTGCCGGCTGGGGTATTGTAAAGAATGTCGGCGACAGCCTTGGCGATCGGGGCTATCAATCGCGGGCGCAGGTGATATCGGGAAACCCCCGTATTGGTTCGGTGGTGCGCGAATACCCTCGCCTCCCAATCGATGTGAGTTTTGGGTATCGCTACTTTCCCTATTCCGCGGAAGCAGAAGGAGCGAGAGACTTTTCTGTTGACGGAGGACATGGCTTTGAAGCACGCGCCAGCTATAATATCGGCCGTCACGCAGGCATCTCTCAACTCTATTTCGATTTTGGCTTTGCCATGGGATGGGGCGGAGCAGATGGAGTTATTAATTTTCCAAGGCATGGAACACATGAAGTTAATTTTGTCGAAAACCACTCCTTCGATTTTGCCCTCATGAAAAAATTCTATATCCGCCGCCTGGGTCTTGTGTTTACAGGGGGAGCTACAAACTCCACCATTCGCTCAGGAACTCCCAGTCACACCTTTAGAATAGAAGATCTCTTTTATGATCGTCTTGCCGTGGAAAACAGCCAGTGGGGGGGCTTTGCTTCCGCCGGGGTGGAACTGGCCCTCTCGCCCGCTCTGAATCTTGGGGTGAAGGGACAGTATCTTTTTATGAATGAAACCGATCGCTGGGACTATGTGGGAGAACGCAATGATGACTGGCATTATCTGGGAAGCTATCGCGATGCTACGGTGGATCACTCCGACGGAATCTCCATTCAGGGGTATTTTACCTGGTCTCCCCCCAGCCTTCCCTTCGACCCTATTTCTTGGATACGGGGAAATATGTAATATGAATACAACTATATTTTTTACAGGGAGCATTCTATGAAAAAAAATGCGATCATTTCCATTGTATGTGTTCTGGGCTTATATATAAGCCTTTCAGCGTCAAATCTCCCCCTTTCAAAACAGGCAAGTTTTGTGGAGAATTACTCATCCTCAGAGGTCACAGTCCAGGCAACCGGCATGGGTCGGCGAGACCGGCACGCCTTGGTGGATCTGCGCAAAGCGGCGGTACATTTTGTCCTCTACGGAGGAACCGATCCGCTTCTCAGTTCACCGGAAGCACAACTGAAGTTTCAAGAAATTGAGGAATCCTTTTTTGAAGACAGTAATGTAGCCTCTTACATCACGTGGGAAGCAGACCGTGTTATCTCCTCTGCTGATACACGACTTCCCGATGGTGGACGTGGTGTATCTATTACAAAAAATGTACGGGTACATCGACAGCAACTATATGAATACCTGGTAAGCCAAGATATTATTCTATCCAGACAAGATCTGGTAGAACAGATTGGACTTCCCATGATAATGGTTCTTCCTGAGGTTCCACAAGGACAAACCCCCTTAGAAGTATTTGATAAGAACCCCCTTGCCCGTCAAGCTGCCGGTGCTATCGAAAGCCATCTTACTGCCCAGCGATACGATGTTGTTGTCCCCCGAGCACAGGAACAGCTCAGCGATCTTGCCACGGTGCAGGGAGCTCTTCAAGGAAGTGATGAAGATATAAGTTACCAGCTTGCCCTTTCCTTGGGAGCCGATGTATACATTGTCTTTTCCGGAGAAGTAGAAAATGATCGGGCTACCGTTGTACTTCGCGCATATGAAACAACCACAGCACGTCTTTTGGGTACCGAAACAGGATATAGTGAACGACGTCCAGGAGCATCACAACAAGCTCTTACAGAAGAAGCGGTAAACTCTGCTCTCAGTAATGTTCTCAGCCGTGTTCAAAACTACTGGCGCGATGATATTGAACGCGGATTGCAGTATAAAATTATCTTCCAATTTCAAGACGGCTTTGATGAGTACGACAAGGAAGATGTTCAGTTTGCAATCATGGACGCCATGGAAGATATGTTCACTCGCTTCAATGAGAACATTGTGGCAGATAACACCATGGACTACTTGGTTTGGGCAACAAAAGATGAGTACAGCAGAGCTTCATCTATTTATCGGGATTTTCGTAATACTCTTCGTGACTATGCCCGTGTAACCAGAATCACTCTCAATAGGAAATTTATTGTTATGGGCATTGAACCCCTACAGTTCTAATCACCCGGGGGGAGTAGTACTCCCCCTTTTTTTATAAGGAGCATTTGCATGAAACGCATTTATATCACCATACTCGTTTCTCTATCTCTTGTTTACGGCGGTATTGGACAGAGCGATTGGATGGAAACTGGACAAATAATTCGCTACCCTGCAAGTCGGTACTTCTATGCTGTTGGATCAGGATCATCACCGGAAGGAGCACGAACCTCCGCTATTGCCGAAGTTCGCAAACAGATTTCTTCCACCATATCCACAGAAGAAATTTCCGCCATATCAGATATGTACGGTACCGATGGGCATACCCATGAAACACGATATCAACAACGCACCCGCATTACCTCTCATGGTGATATTCAGGGTGTAAATATTATTGCTACGGATGAACGTGATGGACTCTACTACGCCTTTGGAGTACTTGAAAAAGAAAATTTCAAAGAAACAACTCGGGCAAAAATTCAAGAACAACAAGAGAAGTTACGCGATGTATACTCCCGCGCACAAAGCGCCATGGATCGTTCTAATTTTCCTACGGGATTACGTTACGTAGGTACTGCCCGAGATATCTACTCTCGCCTCGAGGCAAATCGTGTACTTCTTACGGCAGTTACCCCACTTACCGATGCAGAACGACTTGACATAGCTCTTCACGATATCGAAAGCCTCTATGCAAATGCCCTTGAATCACTACGAACAAAGAAAATAAGCGGTGATCGACAGGAAATAAGTACGGGTAACACCTTGGAAGAACCCTTTGGTATTGTCGTGTCAGCAGATGGGCAGGGCGTTGCGAATATCCCCTTTGCTCTGGTCGATCGAGAGGGAAAAGAAGTGATGCGAGCTTATTCTGATGATGAAGGAGAGGTGCTTTTCTTCCTTTCTGATCGTGCAAAAATGCGCCGGGGTGTACATCGATATCGGGTACAACCGGCACTCCGTGGCGTATCAAGAGACATGGTGGAACGACTTGAAGAATCCTTCGCATATCGTGTTATTGAAGCACCAGCCTATGCGAGTATCACCGTTGAACCCATGGAGGGAATCTCTCCGGAACAGCTCTCAAAACGCGTACAATCACTCTTAGGAGAATATGATATTCGTCATGAAGAGTGTAATTGCTATCATTTTAATATTGAGCTTTCTGCCAAAAAGGGTGAGTATATTCAAGGAGTATCCCGACAACGTACATTCCAGCAGGTAGAGGTTGATGCCACATTCATCCTGCGAGATGCAGAAAAAGAACGGGAAATCACGCGATTTTCTCGTTCTGCCTCAGGCATGGGAAACGACTTGGAAAGCGGTGTCTTTGCAGCTCTTGAATCCATGCGACTCGGTGATGATATGAGACTTTTAAAAGAGGATCTTGAACCTACAGAAGACACCCATAGTGAAACAGAGCTTCCGCGGGTTATTGTATTCCCCTTTACGAACAGTGAATATATATCAAACTGGCGCAATATCTCAGAATCTCTCTACAATATGATTGTTACCCAGCTTATTAATTCTGGCGGGGTAACCGTCTTAGAACGACAAGAAATCAGCCGCCTTATCGAGGAACAGCAATTCAGTTCTGAATCTATTGACATGGCACAGTATTTGGGCGCTGATCTTGCCATATTTGGAGCAGCATCACTCACAGGTGGAACCATTGAAATAGATGCAAGAATTGTTGATGTGGAAACAGCAGTATCCCGCGGTGCTGTCTCTGCAAGCGGCAGAAACCTTGCGGAACTTCGAACCATTGCAAATAGCCTTGTTGAAGAGATGGAAATAGACGGTCGTTCTCTTTCTGGCTCTTCCCGAAAACGTTCCTGCTGTCGCTAACCCGTAGTATGTACATAGGAAAAGGGGTGATAGATAAATATCTATCACCCCTTTTATTTTAAGAATATACTGGAAATAATTATTTATTGAATATTTACCCGATGCGGTGTTCCATTTATCTGTAATATATAGGCTCCCGGTGTAAGGGAGATATCTGGATTCCACATAAAAGAACCACTCTGAACATCGACAACATCTTGAGTTATCCGTCGACCCTGTACCGTATACAAGGATATATTGATTCGTGTAGTAGGTAGAGATGCGCCGTGATTAATATGGAACCCTTCAGAAACAACCTCTGCAGAAATAGATCCACTTTCACGGAAAGACTCCTGTGAAACCGATGTTTCAAAATCACCTTCTAATGGTACAGGATTCCGCATCCATGATATAATATCTATGGGGCGCACAACTCGCACTTCAGGATGGCTTAAAGCATATTCAAGAAAATCTTCAAACACTTTTTGTCTTCCCCGTGTATCGGAAGCATTCTCACATGAACCGTCCTTATCATGATGAAAGTACTCAGAGTGTGCACCAATCATCAAAGGAGCCCTATTACCTTCCATACGTCTATCGAAGGTAAATTTCATAATAGCAAGAACTTCTTCATTGTTTAATCCCGCCTGTGCCCAAAGATTATAGTCAAACATGGTAATTTTTTCAGTATCAGGGCTCACCCAGCTAATATTATCAGCAATAACTTCTGAAATAGAGTAATCAATACCATATTTTTTCGCTTCTTCCGCAGAAGGTATCATGGCAACATGGTTTGGTAGCTGCCAAAAACCGGGCACCGCAGGAACCTCAAAAAAATCAGGATTATCAGGGTTTCCACTCCACCCTTCTTCATGTCCTGGACTTCCATAATCAAGAGTATAGGGCCAGCGGAAATTGCGTCCATCATGTTCCCAATAATTTCCTTCTTCAATGGTACAATCATAAATTAAACCCTCTTCTTTTAGGGTTGGAAATAGGGGACCTCCATAGGCAAGAAAGGGAGTTCTAAATCCTATAATATGTTCTTGAGGTATACCCGAACCAAACTCATCACTTTCTGCCTGTTGCCAGAGTGCTAAACTATCCGGTGCCAAGGGTTTTGTCATCCACTCATTACACGTTTGTACCTCTTCTCGCCACTGTGCCGCATCAGCACTCTGCAAGTTTTCACTGTGAGTATGGGTGTGATTTCCAATTTCATGCCCATCTTCATAGAGTTCATTCCAAATTCTCCGAATCAAAGCCGGATTATCACCATTGTACCCAGATGCATAATAAGATGTGTTATAAAAGGCTACACGGACAGGAGTACCGTCATAGGTCGCTGCATTTCCTTCTCCTTCAGGGTTAGTAAGGGTTCTAAAATATTTGAGCGCCCATAACATTCCCTCAGGATAGTCATATTCAGTAGGTCGAGAACCAACCGTATCTATACCGGAACGAGAGTTATCATCAAATCCAATGGTAATAAACATGGGAACTTCCTCAGGAGATAATCCTCCCGGTGGATCCTGTGAGGGGGGGAGATAATCGGAATAATCATAGTCATAAATCCACTCATGCCCATAGGCAAAAACAGAATTAATTCCCAAGAAAAGCAAAATAATCATGGCATATTTCATAATAACTCCTATTTGTTTTTAGTATAAAAGATATACGTAATTCTTTTTTTTCTGTTTTTTTTGTAAATTTAAGGTTATTATCAATACTATCCATACATAAAGAAAAGGAGTACTATGCATAGAAGAGTTATGGCTGCAGCCGGTGGTGGCGCAAAGGGTATTGCACAAGTTCAAGTACTTAAAGCCCTTGAGAAAGAAGCGCAATGTCCCTTGTATACACAGTACGATTTACTCATTGGCTCTTCAGTGGGAGCAATTGATATGGCGGTCTTGGCAGCAGGAAAAATAAGTATGGAAGAATACGCCAAGAATTACCGAAGATATCTCACCACCATTTTTAAAAAACGGCGACTCCCCTTTTTCGGACCCAAATACTCAAAGAAAAATTTTATATCTCTGTGGAATGAAATAATTGGAGATGATATTCCCTTTGGCGCAGTTAAAACAAAACTAATGATAAGCAGTGTAGACCTTATCGAAAACAAAAACTACTATTTTAAATCGTGGAAAAGGGAGCATGCGAAACTCTCACTCTGTGATATTGTAGTTAAAAGTTTTTCCGCGCCCTATTACTTTGGCTATACCATTGATAAAAAAGAGAAGAAAATATGGGCTGATGGAGGGACAGGATCAGCAAATTATCCCATTGGTGAGTTAAAAAATCAGATAGAAGCATTAAAATGGTACCATACAGCTGAGTGTAAAAAAGGAGTAAATACCTGTCATATTGACATTGTAGGAGCCCTTTTTCCTGAAAATACAAATACCTTTAAAAAAATGAAACGATATCGAACTCTCCGGCAAACCCTTCACTTCTTCAATATCCCCGAAGGAGGCCTCGCACGGGCGCAAAGTAGAAACAACCAACTTGGTAAATTACTTCACATAGTTGAGAAAAACCCTACTCTTTCTCTCAAATATTGGGATAAATCTATTCCTGCTAAAATGGAGGGCATTGACAAATTACGGTATGTAGACACTTATATCCGTGCCGGACAGGAGATGGCAAAAAAACCCCTTATCGCACTGCATAGGAAAGAAACATAAATTATTTTACCTATATTATATAGTTCTACGTAAGGGATACAAATGAGTTCATACAATGCTCGGGAAATAATCCGTATGGGAGTTGAGATAGAAAAAAACGGCGAACAATTTTATCGTGAAGCAGCGCAAAAGCATTCAAACAGCACTATTCATGACATACTTCTTAATCTTGCGAATTGGGAAGTTAATCATGCACAGCTTTTTGAAAAACTTGCTGAAAAACTTCCTGCCGAACCAGAACGAGCTGATCATATATTTGATACTGAAGACCTAAGTTTTAAGTATGTGAAGGCTGCTGCGGATTCTCATATTTTTATCAAAAATTCAAATATGACAACTCTTGTAGAGACCTGTAATACCCCTGCGGATGTACTTTCCATGGCTCTTACCTTTGAAAAAGATTCTGTTGTTCTGTATCAATCAATGTTGGATAATATGAAACATTCAGATTATGAAGGAAAATCATATATCAAGGAAATAGCTCAGGAAGAGCTGAAACATGTTGCAATTATTCAAGAAAGCCTTGAACAATATACTACTTAACTAATACGGGTGTATTCAGAAATAACGAGGGTCATCCCCGTTGTTTCTGAAACTGTTCCCCGGATCATTTTTCCGTATAAATCATCTGTAGACTGAATAAATACTCGTTTTGCACCCATATCCTGTCCAATCCATCCACGGGATGATTTATAGGTTATCAATGCTTCAACTGTCTTACCCTTCATGGCAGCATACTTTCCCTTTGTTATCTCAGTTTGCAGGGATATTAATTCCTGCAGTCGCTCTTTTTTCACCTTCTCTGGCACCTGCTCAGGAAAATCAACTGCTGGAGTACCTGTACGGGGAGAATAGGCAAACATAAAGGCTGTAGTATATCCTACGTCTGAAAAGAGAGAGAGAGTATCCGCAAAATCAGATTCACTCTCTCCGGGAAATCCAACCATAACATCCGTGGTTATATCAATGGGAGAACAAGCCCTGCGTATTTTATCTATTGTCTCTAAATACATGGCTCGCGTATACTTTCGATTCATACGTTTCAAAACAGCATCAGCACCGGATTGTACCGGAAGATGAATATGCTTTGCAACCTTTGAAAGAGATGCCACTGCAGAAATAAGCTCATCACTAATATCCTTTGGATGAGAGGTAGTAAAGCGTATTCTATCTATACCAGGTACATCATTCACACGGCGAAGAAGTTCTGCAAAAGTAGTTTTTTCTGTTCCATAGGAATTTACATTTTGTCCCAAAAGGGTTATTTCACGAACTCCCCGGGCTACTTTTTTCTGAATATCATTGAGAATTTCTTCTACAGAAAGGGAGTGTTCGTCTCCCCGAACATATGGAACAATACAGTATGAGCAATAGTTATTACACCCACGCATAACCGGTATAAAGGCTGAACACTCCCCGTAGCTCCGCCCTTTTCCAGATACGGTATTGGCAGACTCCACAGTTTCAAGAAGAGTATCAATCTGTGTATGAATATACTCCATATCCATGGCACCAATAACGGCAGTCACCGAAGGAATCTCACGGCGTAAGGATTCGCCAACCCGCTGCGACATACATCCAACAACCCATAAAGCAGCATTTTTTTTCTTAATAGAACCATACTCTTTTATTTTATTTTTAGCAGTACGTTCTGCCTTTTCTCGAACAGAGCAGGTATTTACAATTAGTAAATCAGCCATGGATGGTTCATCCGCAGGGGTGCCACCACGGTCTATGAGCAGTTCTTGAAGGGTATTCGAATCTGAAACATTCATTTGACACCCAAAGGTTTTTATAAAAAATCGCATACTTAATCCAATTTATCTACAAGTAATGCCAGCGATACAGCTGATGTCATAATCCCAAGAAGAGATTGAGTAAGACGCATAATATCAACTCCACTCAACCCCTCTGTATCATCTTTTTTACTTACCACAATTCGTGACCCAGGATTAACATACCCACTTCGTCGTCGTACCCTGCGTACTTCTCCATTGGCACGGATAATATAAATAGAACGTCTATCTCCTTGTGGAGTCATTCCACCAGCACCGTCTATGTAGTGACGCACACTTCTTCCCGGTTCATACTTGACGGCTGAAGGATAAAACACAGCACCTTCAACCTGTACAGTACGAGGTCGAGTTGGGATATACAGACTATCTCCATCTTCAAGAACAATATCTTCTCGTTCGTTCTTATCACTTAGCAATGAATTAATATCTATGGATACAACACCAATACTATCTTTTCTTCTAATAAAACGAGCACCTTCAAGATATGCACTATTACGTACTCCCCCTGATCGATCTATCAGAGAAAGGAGCGTCTCATCTTGGGAAAGTTTTGCATACTTACCGGGATAAATAAATTCTCCCGAAAGAGTTATAACCTCCTGATCACGAAGGTATGAATTTTCACGCACAAAAATATAGTCTAAATGTTCTAGAACAAGTCCGTCATTTTTAAAGAAATCATCATCAACAGGTATTTTCTTGGGCGTACTTTTATTTCCCCCACGATGATTTCTCTCTGATATGCGGGAAACCTCTATGGTGTCTTTGTACGCTTTTTGAGAAAACCCCCCAGCCAATAATATCACATCCTGCACGGTCATATTATCCCGTAAAAAATATCTCCCTGGTCGCTGAACCTCACCCTTTACCACGATATAATCACGATATTCAACATCCCACCTTGAATAAAAACGAACCACATCCCACTCTTGTAACTCTACATCATAGGCTTCATTTCCCGAGAGAAGTTCTCCAATATTTGTAGCCAATACCTCTTTCGAAAAGTCTTTATTAGTTCGGAGAATTTCAATACGATGGTCAAAGAGATACTCCTCAACCCCACCGGCAAGATCAATAAGATCAGAAAGATGCATTCCCTCGTAGTATGAATATTTTCCAGGACGTTGTACCGGCCCCGATATTTCTATCGTATTATCATATTCACGTAAATACCCAACATGAATACTGTCACTTTTATGAAGTTGTACCGTATCAATCATATCCAAGGGTACAGTAAATACTCGCCGTCCTTCTCCCGGAATAGTACGGTATATGGTACAACTCCCTCGATACGCTTCGGGTAAAAAACCACCCGCATACTGAATAAGGTCTGCGAGATTTTCTTCATCGTAAAGTTCATATATCGCAGGACGATGAACAGCTCCACTCAAGGCAATAGTATTTTGCACAGGAGCAACTTCAATAATATCATAGTCGGCAAGACTTGCCAGGGGCTTTTCCTGAATTGCTGCGGTATCCAAAAAATAGCTATAAAGGTCTACCGTATCAACAATTTCTCCATCTCTACGAATATATATTGCCCGTAAAGATCCCTTATCCCGTACTCCTCCCGCATAGGATAAGGCACCCCAAATACCAGAAAGAGAGGGAATATTATATACTCCCGGATTTTGCACATCCCCAATGATAAACACCTGTTTTTTTCTCAAAGATCCCATGGATACATCAAAATGCGTACGTGCATTCGGTCTCCCATAATTTACCCCTGAATATACCCGTGAAAACTGACGTGTTAATTTTTCTTCAAGTTGGCGTAAACTCAAGCCTGCAACGGTAATACTCCCAATACCACGAGGAGAAATAGTACCCCCACGAGAAACCTCATAGGTCTCTTTAAATGTTACTTCCCCCCACATAGAAATAACCACTTCATCCCCCACACCAAGACGATAATCAGGATTTACAGGACCAAAAGAAAGCTCTTCCTCGCGCAGTGAAAAGGAGTAATTTCGAATAAAATCTATGCCAAAACGCCGGAGAGGACGTGTTTCATCGTCAGAAGGAGCAAGAGATACAACAAACTCCCGAATATCCTCAAGTTCATTATAAAAATCGATAGTATCTTTTTCTTCTTTCTCGCGTTCACTATCTTTTTTTGTTACCGTATCGGTAAAGTCCCGAAACTCTCTCTCCCTATCTTTGATTTCTTCACCCTCTTTTCGGCGACGTTCAAAAAGCTCACCTTCACGACGAGCTGTGTCAAACTTTTGTTGTGTATGTTCCTGAAAAAGGCTATCCATATCTTGAGAAGCAGAAACCGTTGATAGAAAAAAGAAGACTATAAGAATACCGAAGGCCATACACCCTCCTACAGGGATATAAGAAACGTGATTACTATTATTACGGGAATAAGCATTTTTAAAAGAAATACCATCCCGGAGTGATACTCTATATCATGTTGCATACTATTATACTCAGCAGCTCGTTTTACTTTTCGATACAGTTTATCCGAATAAATTGGCATGGTAAGGAGATCATCAACCCCTTCAGTTAGATAGGATAATACCTGGTCAGATCGCTCATTTCTATTAATAAGCAGGAAAACCGGTTTTTTTCGAGCTTCCTTAAAAACAGAAATAAACGTTTGCGGAACATCGGGGAGTAAATCAACATCAGCAATTAAAATAGAGTGCTTATAATTTACAAAAAGCTCTTTTGCCTCTTCTTCTGTATCTGCAAGATCAACAAGATACTCATGGGCTGAGAGAAGCATGAGGATATCATTGGTTACGTTTTTATTTTGGGAAAGGAGGAGAACCCTATGTCTATTTTTAACTTTTTTAACCATTTTCGTCACAACTTTCTATAGAAAGGGTACCTTCTATTATTCGTGAGCAATCAGCATCATACATTTTTTTCCCGATAATTTCCATATCATGAATTAAGTAGGGTATATCAACAGGTTTTTTAATAATGTACACTGTTGAGTAAAGAGATACAAGAGAATTCAATTCATCCCCCGAATCAATAATAAAAACCGGCTTATCATATTTCTTTGCGATATATGAAACACTCTTCTGTATGCTTTCCTTATTCATTGATTCATCGCGATAAATAATAAAAAAATCAAAATATTTTCGTTTAATATCTTTCACGGAAGTGTAATTTGCAACCCAATACCTATTCTCGGTGTAAAAACGGAGGGAATTTTCAAAATACGTGTTCGTACTTATTACGGCAATATTCTTCCGTACGGACGAGCTATCTCCGGGATCAAAAGAAAAAAGACTTTTTCCATATTCAAGACGTTTTAAAACCATAAAAAAGATGTACAGAAAGTATCCCATAAATAAAATTTTTATTCCCACAGATGGGCTAAATACAAGAATAAAGGATATTGAAGAAAGACAAAAACCAAAAAAACAAGGAAACGAAGAGCTTGTTCATGGGTCAAACCACGGAAAATAAGACGATGATGCATATGGAGATTATCAGGACTAACTACTTTTTTAAAACTATGTTTTAACCCCCTATTTTCATTTAATCCATACCAAAAACGCCGTATCATAGATACAAACACCTCAAGAACGGGGAGCCCCACTACAAGAAAGGCTGCAAAGGTTTCAACCCCTTTCCCGTTATGATACATATTGGCTACCTGAATGGAGTAGAGTGCTGCAATAAATCCAAAAAAGAGTGATCCTGAATCTCCTGCAAAAATGCGGGCTGGTGGATAATTATGAAATAAAAACCCCATAATAACAGCACATACGGGAATTGTTACCCAGAGGATTGTCGGGTCTCCTGCAAAAAAAAGTATTGTGGAAGCAATACATATTGATAAGAGAGAAAGGCTTGCCGAAAGCCCATCTATTCCATCAATAATATTAAAGGAATTAGTTACACCAATTATCCATAACACACTTATCACTGGACCAAGATACCCTAACTCCAAAGACGAACCGAGAAAATAAAGGGTATCTATATACATGTCATACCCGTATACTGAAACAAGGGCAACAAGGAGTTGTACAGAAAATTTTGCTCCAACTCCAACATTTATAAAGGTTGAATCATCTAAAAAACCAATAAAGAATATAATAGCGCTCCCTGCCACAAGAGGAGCAAATATAGCACTTTCACGCATATATAAAAGTACATTCCCATCGGTAATTCGAGAAAAAAATGCAACCACGCCCAAGGATATGAAAAAGGATATAATAAAAGCAAATCCACCAATTCGGGGAATGAGAAGCTGATGAATTTTTCGTTTATCCGGTATATCTACAAAAAAATGTTTTAGATTTGAGCGATACATGAGATATACTAATGAGGCACTTGCTGAAAAGAAAAGAAGGAAAAGAAGCAAGGCTGTTTTTATTTCATACATGTAATTCTCTCATACTGTTAAATTATCTGAAAATAATATTTTCTACCATCCCCTCCCCAATATTTTCCTCGATCCTCCCTAATATATTTTTTTCATAAAAAACAGTTCCATTTTCCACGTAGAATTTGTAACTTCAACGGTGAGAATGTTCCCTTTTAAAAAAACAGGAGTACTGACGTGGGATATATTTGATCCAACAATAGAACTCCACTCTCTCTGCAAATAGGCAAGATCATAGACATTCCTGTTCTTATTATTTTTTCTCATAGAAGTAAGGACATCGTCTAAGATATCACCAATTTTATATAGGGGAGGCCGTGGTTTAGGAGTATAATTCATACCACGCGTCCTTCTTCGACAGAGAAAACCGGGAGATCGTAATACTCTTTTTCCGCAGTCGTATGAATAGCCATAAAAAGCTGCCCTTTATTTTGAAGATACGAGAAACACTGCTTTTTTCGATATGCATCAAGATCAGAAAACGCATCATCAACAGCAATAATAGGAGAAGCTTCAGAGGTTTTTAAAAAAGATAGAGTGGCAAGCTTTAGAGAAAGTGCAACAGAACGAGCCTGTCCCTGTGAGGCATACTCCACTATCTTTTTACCATCACCATACAGGATAAGATCATCACGATGTATTCCTTGCAGCGTAAATCCGATACGATGCTCTTTTTTCCTATTTTGCACTAAACAGTTATAGATATCTTCGGAAGAGTCAACATCACGGAAAGATGATTTATACCGCATGGATACACAAATATCCTTGGTACTTATATCTTCATAAATATCTTGAAAAAACACCGCTATGGAAGATATAAATTTTTCTCGCTCCTGTATAACTTCATAGCTAGCGGTACTTATTTTTCTATCATAAATATCAAGGAATACCGAATCTGTAGACATACCTAAAAGAGCATTTCTTTCTGAAAGCATTTTTTTTAAGGAAATTAGGTTTGAAAAATACGAACGATTATATTGGCTAATAATCTGATCGATAAAACGACGTCGTTCTTGTGGTGCCCCTTGAACAAGTAATATATCCTCAGGACCAAAGTAAATAAACCGTTTTTTTTTGTCCCTATACAAAGCCCCAAGGGATGTATACATTTTTCCATCCATGGAAATATAAACAGAGCCATCACTATTAAACCCAACTGACTGCTCACTTGAGTTTGAAAAAAAACCATGTACATAGGCTTCACTTTTACCCTCTGTTATGAGACTTCGCACCTTATGCGTTCGAGGAGATTTACCCAAGAGAAGAAAAGAGAATGCCTCAAGGAGATTTGTTTTCCCCGCCCCGTTTTTACCGGAAAAAAGAGCTCCCTCCTGGGGAAGCTCCAAATCAAGGTAGGGATAATTTCTAAAATTAATCAACCGTATCTGACGAAAAACCATCTATTCAAATATTTTCAAAGGCATAATTAAGAAAATATCCTCACTCGTATCCCCCTCTTCAGTATCAGAAGAATTATGAGGAAGAAGAGTTACTGCCTTCAAATGATTATTCATATTCACAATAATTTCACGTGATTCCATAACAGAAAGAATATCTTGAAGATATCTACTATTAAAGCCTATATTTAAATCCTCATCCCCCGTATATGTGATTGGGATATTCTGCTCAGCAAACCCACCTATTTCCCGGTTTTGGGCAGAAATATTTAGATTTCCTTCAGTAAAAATCATTTTAATTAACTGATTTTTGCTGTTTGATACAGTAGAAACCCGTTTTATAGCTTCCAAGAGAATAGCTCTTTCCACCTGGGCACGCTTGGAAAACTCATGGGGAATACCCTTTTCATAATCGGGATAGGGTCCTTGAATCATTTTGGTACTTAAGCGAAAATGATCCATATAAAAAACAACATACTTGTCTTGTATAACAAATTCTAAATCTTCGGCATCTTCCAGTTCTGCAATTTTTAATACATTCCCAATACTTTTTGGTGAAAGAATGATAGAAGCATTTGTAGAAAAAGATATATCCGTAAAACTTGCTCCTAAGCGATGTCCATCTGTAGCTACCATACCTGTTCTCTTTTCCTGTATATCCCAAAAAAGACCGCACAGACACCCGCGAGATTCATCTCGAGATACAGCAAAAGATGATTTTGTAAAGAGAGATTTAAATAGCTTCGTGGAAATGGTATTTTTATCGATAAACTCTGTCTCAGGAAAAAGAGGAAATTCACGAAGACCAACCCCCGTTATGGAACAATTAAATCCGCTACCATTTTCTAAATAGAGAACATTGTTTTCAATTGTAAGAGAAATATCATCGTTTCCCATTTCCCTAATAATATCTGTAAATTTTCGAGCATCAACTGCAATCTCAATATCTTCGGTGGTAGAAACAGTTAAAGAAGCCTGAACGAAGTTATCCAAATCAGACGCATAAATAGTTAAAAGCCCTTGTGTCACAGATAGTTTCAGATTGGTTAAAACCTGTAGGGAGGTTCTACTGGGTACAATGGGAAATACCTTTTGTAGGACATCGTAGAGTTTTTTTTGTTTGACTGTCACATTCATAACACCCCCGCTGTAAAATATAATAGTGTATAAAAATATACTTTTACATCTTCTAAAACGGTATAAAGCTGTTCTTTTTCCACGGCCCTTAGTTTTATTTCTTTTTTTGTATTTAAATGTATAATAAATATAAGCATGTTTATACACATGTAAAACCATGTACTTCCGGCATCTATCCTCTTGTTTGAATGGGGAATCTTTTGTTTATGCCTTGTTAATAGACAGTTATTATTTATGTTTTTTTACTTATACACGTTTATACACAATCTCTTTTCATCATTTTGTTGACAAGTCTCTTCTCTTATTTTTTTTACAGTCCTTTCGATGGGAATGCCCACTTTTATATATAATAAGGGTGTGAATACGTATTAATAAACCTTGTATTCACCTGTATATAGTCTTTTTGAAGTTTGTATAACCATGTTTGTAATAATGTATATTAGCATATCAAATTCACATACCGACGGAGCAATTACTCATGCATACTGTAATGTTAGTACTTGCGAATAATGTACTCAGCGGAGATAAAAAAAAGTATCTTTCTCTTTATTTCGAAAGGGTTAGTAAGATAGTATCGCTATTTAAAGTGAGGACTTATGAAAAAATGTTCTGTTGTAATGAGTATTTTGCTTCTTATTCAAGGTGGTATTTTCGGCAATGATGTGGCCGATTTTCTTGGAATGTGGCGAGTTGAAGGTGAAGGGGTCTATTTAACGTTTTTAGATGAAGAACGGGTTGCCTATGATTCTGATGACGAAAGTTTTGCGGGAGAAGGTACCTATTCTTTTACAGATTCAACCCTTACAGCAGCTGTGAATATTGATGATATGGACATGGTAATTATGTATAATTACCGTTTTTCCTCAGACTCGGTTATGAAAGTTCAAACAATTTCTCAAGTAATGAACGGAGATACTATTCAGCATGATGATGAATGGTATCGAGTTGTACATATCGATGAAAAGGATGATGATAATGAGTAAAAAAGTTATTGTGACCGGTGGTTCTCGCGGGATTGGGAAGGCTATCGTTGAAAAATTAACAGACCTCTCATATTCTGTAGTTTTTAATTATAATGCAAGTAGTTCAGCTGCAGAAGAAATAGTTGAATCATGCAGTAAAAAGGGAGTAAAGGTACGTGCACTTCAAGCAGATCTTTCCGATTTTAATGCTGCTCAAACCTTTGTTCAGGAAGCACTTGATTTTTTTGAAGGCAGTCTTGACGGGGTTGTTAATAATGCGGGAATCACCCAAGATCAGAATCTTGCCATGATGAGCCCAGAGGAATGGAATAGGGTTATTAATATTAATTTAACTGGCTATTTTAATGTGCTCCGTGGTGCAGCCCTCGAATTAGTTAAGAGTCAAGGGGCAGTAGTTAACATATCCTCTGTAAGTGGTCTTACCGGAATAAAGGGCCAATCGAATTATTGTGCAAGTAAACATGGTATTATTGGTTTAACCCGGGCCTTTGCCAAGGAGATGCGTAAGGTAAATGTGAATGCCGTTGCTCCTGGGTTTATTGAGTCTGATATGACCGAAAAACTGGATAAAGCATATTTAAAGGAAATGAAAAAACAAATACCCCTTCGCCGTTTAGGAAAACCGGAAGAGGTTGCTGACTTAGTTGAATTTCTTCTTTCTGATAAGGCGAACTATATCACGGGGCAGGTATTTACTATTGATGGTGGTATGACAGCATGAAAATTGTATATATGAAAAGGAGAATGATATGCCGAAAGTAGGCTTTATTGGTTGGAGAGGAATGGTTGGATCTGTTCTTATGGATCGTATGCACCGTGAGGGTGATTTTTTGAAATCCTTTGATCCAGTATTTTTTTCTACATCGCAGGTTGGTGAAAAAGCTCCTGATATTGGCAAGGATATTCCCCTTCTACAAGATGCATACTCCTTAGATGAATTGGCAAAGCAGGATATTATTGTATCGTGTCAAGGTGGTGGGTATACGGAAAAGATACATGGGAGATTGCGTAAAACAGGATGGAAGGGGTATTGGATTGATGCAGCTTCGACCTTACGCATGAAGGATACTTCCCTTATTGTTCTTGATCCGGTAAACCGAAAAGGTATTGATGAAGCCTTGGATTCGGGGGTAAAAGACTTTATTGGAGGTAATTGTACTGTTTCTCTTATGCTTATGGGGCTTGGCGGGTTATTTCAACATGATCTCGTGGAGTGGCTTACTTCCATGACATATCAAGCGGCTAGTGGGTCAGGTGCACAAAATATGCGTGAACTACTAAAGCAGATGCAATTATTAGGACATGTCTCAGAGCCCTTTTTAGATGATCCTCGATCCTCTATTCTTGAACTTGATAAGAAAGTAAGTGAGTTTAGCCTTTCATCAAATATGCCCCGGGAGCATTTTGGCGGAGTCCCCTTGGCCGGAAGTCTTATTCCATGGATTGATAAACCAATGGATAATGGTCAGTCAAAGGAAGAGTGGAAAGGGATTAGTGAGACAAATAAAATTTTAGGTCGTTCCGATACTCCTATTCCGATTGACGGCACTTGTGTTCGTATTGGAACCCTTCGGTGTCATAGTCAAGCTTTTACCATAAAACTTAAGAAAGACGTTCCCCTTGATGAGATCGAAGATATTATTTCATCTCATAACGAGTGGGTGAACTATGTACCGAATCTTCAAGAAGAGACCATGAATACTCTTTCTCCTGCTGCAGTTACGGGTACTCTTTCAATTCCTGTTGGTCGGGTACGAAAAATGAGTATGGGAGGAGAATTTTTAAATGCCTTTTCTGTAGGTGATCAGCTTCTTTGGGGAGCTGCTGAACCAATTAGAAGAATGTTGGTAATTGCCTTAGATCACCTCTCGTAATAAATTCGGGCTTGGGAAAAACGATCTTTTTCCCAAGCTTGTATCATTCTAAAAAGAATTATTTTAAAGTGAAGAGTGTGTTAGTATGGACAACACCATGTATAAAGAAAGGGAGGATATTCCTCCGGGTATGTTTTTAGATATATTAAGGTGTTATTCGGTATATCTTTTTTGAAAAGTGTCACTGCATCCTTTTAAAAATGTATACCGAAAAAATGAACGGTAGTATTTTCCTAAAAGGAGCAGGTTTATGAATATAGATGTATTACACAGTAAAATAGCAGATGTTCTTCGGGGAGAAAAATCTCGTGAAGTACGAGATTTGCTAAATAGTCTTCACCCATCGGTGACGTACGAAGCACTTCGCGGTTTTTCTATTGATGAAATGTATGAAATTCTTGAATTAATGGATTTTGAGCCGCGTATTGACCTCTTTTGCTATCTTTCAATTGATGAGCAAACTGTTCTTATAGAACGGTTTGATAAGAATGAATCGGTTCGGGTTCTTAAAAAACTTCCTGATGATGAACGAACTGATATTCTACAGAAGCTTCCCCCGGAAGCTCATGATCGGTTACTTTTTTATCTTTCTGAAGAAGAACGTGAAGAGGTTATTTTATTGGAGTCATACCCTAATGAGTCGGTTGGTTCCATCATGACTTCAGCTTTTATTCGATTGGATGAAGGTATTACCGCCGGGGAAGCTTTGGAAGAGATTCGAAAACAGGAAGTAGACGCCGAGAGTATTTATTATCTCTATGTATGTAATGACCTCGATCATCTTTTAGGGGTTATTTCCTTACGGCAGCTGGTAACGACAGATCCATCGGTTGGGGTACAGGATCTATTGCAAGATAAGGTTATTACAGTGTCAGCCCTTGATACCAAGTGGTCTGCAGTGATTACCATGAGAAAAACGGATTTGGTAGTGCTTCCCGTGTTAAATAATGTGGGAAAAATGGTAGGAATTGTAACGCATGATGATCTGGAAGATGCTGCTGAAGAAGAAGTTACAGATGATTTTCATCGTATGGCAGGTGCTCCCGGGTTTAAAACGATGAATTTACGAACAGCTCATATCCCCCATATGGTAGTAAAACGGTTGCCGTGGCTACTTATTCTTGTTTTTATGAATGTTTTTTCCGGTGCTGGTATTGCCTATTTTGAAGAAACAATTGAAGCAATGGTTTCCCTCGTATTTTTTCTCCCACTTTTGATAGACAGTGGTGGTAATGCGGGTTCACAAGCGGCGACACTTATGGTACGTTCCCTTGCCTTGGGTGATGTACGAATGAAAGACTGGCTCATGCTTTTTTCAAAGGAAATTGTTATATCCCTTCTTATGGGAGTAGGTATGGCCTTTGCTGTGGGTGCGGTTGCCTACTTTCGGGCCCCTGAGATTATTCCTGTGGTAACTCTTACCATGGTGTTAACGGTTATGATGGGGAGCCTGATGGGAATGCTTCTTCCTTTTATATTTACACGGTTTAAAATGGATGCAGCCACTGCCAGTGCCCCTTTAATTACTTCCATTGCAGATATTTGTGGGGTATTGATATACTTTTCTATTGCCACTCGATTTCTTGGATTATAGTAACTACTCTCTATTTTTCATGTAAGAGAGAGGAGGGTATATGCCTGCATCTGAATTTTTACTCCGAATCGCAACGGCTTTTATTCTTGGATGTTTTGTTGGGTTTGAACGACAGTATCGGCAAAAATTTGCGGGATTGCGCACGCACACCCTTGTATCTCTGGGCTCAGCTGCCTTTGTTCTTCTTTCTGCATCTCTTGCAGCACAAGAGGGAGGAGATCCCGCTCGAATTGCTGCTCAAATTGTGAGTGGTATTGGTTTTCTCGGTGCAGGGGTGATATTAAAGGATGGACAGTCGGTACGGGGGTTAAATACGGCAGCATCTTTGTGGTGTTCAGCTTCTGTGGGAGCTTTAGCAGGCGCAGGTTTATATCTATATGCTGTGGTAGTTGCTATTGCTATTATTCTCACTCATACCCTATTGCGTCCTCTCTCTCTCTTTATCCACGGGCTTCCCTTTTCCTCATCCCGTTCAGGTTTTTGCGAATATACCTACACGATTAGGTCTGATGCAGAAAGTTAAAAGGATATTCGACTACGTTTTTTCTCTCTCATGCGGGGGAGAAAAATGGCGCGTCTTCGATCCTTTAAATCAAAAACTGATAGTGATAATAAAATTTGTTTTATGACGGTAGCCGTGGAAACACAGGGAGAATTGGAGAGTCTTGTAGAACAGATTGCGGAACGTATCTCTTTAGAATCGGGAGTGCGTGATCTTCGGTGGAATTTAACGAATACAGAGGAAGATTAGGGTATATAGAATTGTTCGTGCCATGTTTCAAAAATCTCTCTTGCCCGTATACCGTAACGTGAGACTTCATATCGTACGCGCTCTATAGATTTTGGTGTGGTAAGGTAGGCGGGGCGTTTTGAGAAAAAAAGATCACCATAGGCAATAATTTTCTCTTCCAGGGTTGTGGGGGTCATATCCTGCTGTGGAAGAGGAAGATTTTGATCGATAATATCTTGTACAGATATGGAAACTCCCACATGAGTGAGGGCTATCTTTGCTTCATAAAAGATCCCTTCCTGTTCCAGTAGTTTTTGTCCTTCTACCCCGTGTTGTATGTATGGGCGTGTACCAAAGCATCCCATGGAGGGGGCATCACAGAATATAGCCCCAATATCATGAAGGAAAGATCCTGATTCTACGAGTGATACTTCAGCACCATGAGCATGGGCTATGGGAATACAAAAATCACAAACAGCTTTACTGTGAAGGGTTACATAGTGATATGCCTTTGAGTGGGTGTTATAATATTTTTCGAATATCTTTTGTATGCGGGTATTCATAGATGCCTCTTCAATGTATTTTACTCAATAAAATACATAAAAAGGATACTGTTTTGGGTAAATCAATATTGGTAACCGGGGGCGCCGGTTTTTTAGGGTCTCATCTTTGTGAGAAGCTGCTGAAAGAAGGTAATGACGTCCTCTGTCTTGATAATTTTTTCACGGGTAGCAAAAGTAATATTTTACACCTTATTTCAAATCCCCGTTTTGAAGTAATTCGTCATGATGTAACCCATCCTCTATTTTTTGAAGTTGATCAGATTTATAATCTTGCCTGCCCTGCTTCGCCCATACATTATCAATATAATCCGGTAAAAACAACAAAAACATCCGTAATGGGAGCAATACACTGTCTTGGATTAGCTAAGCGAGTAAAGGCGCGAGTATTACAAGCTTCTACTTCTGAGATATATGGCGACCCTACCGTGCATCCTCAACCGGAAAGTTACTGGGGCAATGTTAATACCACGGGTATTCGATCATGTTATGATGAAGGCAAGCGTGTTGCAGAGACTCTTTTCTTTGATTATCATCGACAAAACAATGTGGATATACGTGTAATGCGAATATTTAATACCTATGGTCCGCGCATGCACCCTCAGGATGGACGCGTTGTTTCAAATTTTATTGTTCAAGCCTTGCTTGGAAAAGATATTACCATATACGGAGCGGGAAACCAGACCCGTTCTTTCTGCTATGTTGATGATCTTATTGAAGGTATGTACCGTTGTATGAATCGGGATAATTTTATTGGTCCGGTAAATATTGGAAATCCTTCTGAATTTACGATTCGTGAGCTTGCTGAAAAAATTGTTGTACTGAGTAATTCATCTTCAAAATTGGTGTATAAGGATCTACCGCAAGATGATCCTAAACAGCGACAGCCTGATATTACCTTGGCTCGGGAGAAGTTAGATTGGACTCCCCAGGTTTCCCTTGAAGATGGGTTATACAAGACAATCGCCTATTTTGATACGCTCTTACGTGAAAAACCGGAATATGCGGGGGAATAATGCAGTACAAAACTGACGATGTTAATATTGCTGAAATTAAGGAGTTATTACCTCCCATTGCTCTCTTAGAACGCTATGAAGAGACTGAAAAAACAGAGGAGTTAATCTATAAAACACGAAAGAGTATATGTAATATTATAGAAAATCGTGATTCGCGCCTCCTTGTAATTGTCGGTCCGTGCTCAATTCATGATCCTGTAGCAGCCCTTGTGTATGCAGAAAAACTGTGCAGTATGCGTGAGGAACTGAAGGATACTCTGGAAATTGTGATGCGTGTATATTTTGAAAAACCCCGTACAACCGTGGGGTGGAAAGGGTTGATTAATGATCCCTTTCTTGATAACAGTTTTCAGATTAATCATGGTCTTCGTACAGCTCGAAAGCTTCTTTTAGATATTAATACACTGGGGCTTCCCTGTGCTGTGGAATATCTCGATATGATTACTCCCCAGTATATTGCTGATCTAATCAGCTGGGGTGCTATTGGTGCACGAACAACGGAGTCACAGGTACATCGTGAATTAGCATCGGGTCTTTCTTGTCCCGTGGGTTTTAAAAACGGTACCAATGGATCTATTGATATTGCTATTGAAGCCATGAAGGCAGCAGCGGCTCCGCATCATTTTCTTTCTGTCACCAAGTATGGACATTCTGCAATTGTTGCGACTACGGGGAATAAGGATTCTCATATTATTCTCCGAGGTGGCAAGGGTACCCCTAATTATACAATGGAGTATATTTCAAAATACCGAGAAAAGCTCGCTACAGCGGGGCTTCCTGAAAAAATAATGATAGATTGCAGCCATGCCAATAGTAATAAAGTGTATACACAGCAACTTGTTGTTGGTGACTACGTGGGACGTGCGATTGCTCAGGGTGAAGAGTCTATTCTGGGAGTTATGATAGAAAGTAATCTTGTTGAGGGACGACAAAACCTCATCCCAGGAGAAGACGGGGTTTTTGGACAGAGCATTACTGATCCTTGTTTAGGGTGGAAAGATACAACTGACCTTCTCTACTCTCTTTCCGATTCGGTAAAAAGGGGACGAATACACACTGAGGTGTGATGCAACTGTTTTGTGTGCATTATATGAAACATTATGCATCATGCGTGGCGGTGCCATTCGCCTATAAGCGGGAATATATTTGGCATTCTCTTTGCTTAAGTGAGGAATTTAGCAAAGGGGAAGTTCATGGTCTACGGCGGAGTTGTTCTTTTTATTTTTGTGTTTATTGCCCACGCACGCGATGTAGATATTACTCGAAACCATATATGGCCACGTCTTACGGTTCGGCAGGAATATGAGCATGGTTTTGGGGCGCTCATATCTACGGGGTTTCGTCATAATCGGTTACGTGTTTTGGACCGCCAGGGAGAACCTCAGGATACCTTGGATACGCAAGAAATGTGGCTTCGGGAGGTATGGGGTGGTCCTACATGGAGGACACCCTTGGGCGAGCGTTCCCGCTATGGTACGTCTTTTCTATATCGACCACAATTCCAGTATGTCGCAGATGCACCACAATCTCCCTTGGTACGACATACCTTGCAAAGTAGTCACTCCTTAGTTACGTCTCTTACGTCCTTAGTTGCTATTCATCAGCGAATTATTCTTTGGGGATTATGGGATAATAGCAATCATGGAAAAGAGGTGGTTCTTCGGTATCTCTTGGGGCCCGAGTTTCATGTATCCCCTTTCTTTTCTTTGCATGTAAAGGGTGAATCCTTTTTTCGTATCTATCACACTGATGATGCCTTGGATGATGCAGGGATACTTCATCGTGTTATACTGTGGAGCGGAGTCACTCTTCGTCCCTTTGATTCAGTATCTCTATCTGTTGAATATGTTCGCAGTATAACTCTTCCCGATGATATCAGACGGATTCAAGATAACTATTTCCATATCCATACAACCTTTACACTATAATATCAGATTGGAGCATTATATGAAGAATACATTACTTCGCAAATCATCATGGATGGAGTGGTCGTGGGTGTTTATTATTGCCTTTTTTGTTCTTTCTATCTATAATCCTATTTTTGGAATTTTGGGAATTATCTGTATGGCAACTCCACTCTATTTTTCACTCCGTGGATATGGGAAAATTCATTGTTCTCATTATTGCCCTCGTGGGTCTTTTCTTGGTACATTTCTGAATGTGTTTTCATTTAAAAAATCTTTACCTCCCTTTTTCCGAAAGCAATATACGCGACACGTTATATTTGGAGCAATGATGGGATCTTTTATTTTTTCTCTATCTCAGAGCGGTGGAGATGTGCGTATAATTTCCTTTATACTACTTCGGATGATGACGGCCTCTTTTATTATGGCTATTTTTCTCGGAATATTTTTTAAGCCCCGCGCATGGTGTCAGGTATGTCCCATGGGTCATGCAACGGGACTTATTGAAACAATGCAGAAAAAGGAGAACCGATGAAACCTCTATCCATTGATATTAATCGTGATACCTGCATAGAATGTGGTTTTTGTGAGAAAATTTGCCCGAGAAATGCCATAGCCCCTCACCCTGAGTATGGGTTTGTAATCGGTGATGCTTGTGTTGGGTGTGGCCTCTGTGTCAAAAAATGTCCTGTTATGGCTATTTCTAAAAAATAAAATCTAAGTAATCTCAATAGTAATTATATTGTATTATAACCGTGGAGGTATATATGAATAAACGATATGTTGAAGAAGGCTTGTTGCTCATGCGTGTGTTGCTTGGTCTTGCTATGATAGCTCATGGTGTTCCAAAGCTTGCTGGTGGTGTTGAGCAGTGGGCTGGTTTAGGAAGTATGGGTATGGGAAGTGTGGGAATTCATTTTGCTCCGGCATTTTGGGGATTCCTAGCTGCACTGGCAGAAGTGGGGGGTGGTTTTTTTCTTGTTGTAGGAAAATATGTCCGTCCTGCCGCATTTTTTCTCTTTCTTACCATGGGTTTTGCTGCTCTGTTTCATCTTACAGAAGGACATGGGTTTAAGGGGGCTGCTCACGCCCTTGAGCTTACGGCAGTATTTCTTGCCTTAACCCTTATCGGAGAGCCCAAAAACGACACTATTTCTTTTATACGGAGGCGGCCATAGCTACGTTAAAAATTTGGGGTGCAGCGGTGAGAGCATACTCTTTCCCTGCCTCCCTCTTCCCACTCAGTATAGGAATACTATTTTCCATGCCCATCACTGATGAAGAAGTATATTTTCTTCCCTTTCTTATATTCAGTATGCTTTGTCTTCATGGTGGCACGAATTTAATAAACGACTATGTTGATTATTCCAAGGGACTTGATGGGAAACATCACCCTGGGGCAAGTGCTTTTATAGATCGAAAAATACTACAAAAAGGGCAGGTGCGAAAGGTGGCACTTTTTTTATTTGGTATAGCCTTTCTATGCGCGCTTCCTCTTTTTTATTATGGAGGAATACCAGTTGTTATTCTCGGGAGTATTGGCATTATGGGGGGATATTTTTACACAGCTCCCCCCGTTTCATATAAATATCGTGCGTTGGGTGATATCTTTGTATTTCTTTTAATGGGTGTAGGGCCTGCTGCGGGGGTGCTTTTTCTCTTTGATTCTTTTCAA
Source organism: Chitinivibrio alkaliphilus ACht1 (assembly GCF_000474745.1). Lineage (NCBI taxonomy): Bacteria > Pseudomonadati > Fibrobacterota > Chitinivibrionia > Chitinivibrionales > Chitinivibrionaceae > Chitinivibrio > Chitinivibrio alkaliphilus. Next base: position 93,059 of record NZ_ASJR01000008.1, read on the forward strand.
ATTTCATCTCTGTTCTCTGTGTTACCCCTTGCGTTTTATATAACAGCAATTCTTCATGGTAATAATATTCGTGATGCGCGCCATGATTCACAATACGGAGTACATACCTTTGCACAATTTCTTGGTCCCGTGAAAGCTCGATGGGTTTTTGTTATGGAGATTTTTGCTGCCTATGCTATAGTACTGTTTCTGTATTTTTACTATGGAAATATCTATATTTTTCTTCCCTATCTTACACTTCCCCTTGCTATTCGTGTGGCTATGACTGTATTGAAAAGCTCTGATACAGATACGACTCTTATGTATATTGATAAAGATGTTGCCAAGGTATACACTCTTTTTAGTATTCTCTACTGTACGGGTATCCTCTTTTTTACAGGACCTTTTCTACAATGATGAACTTAGATAGGCAGTTGGAAATTCAGCATGAGGCGTTACGGAATGAACGGGATCTTTTTATTGCGACCTTAGAAAAAAACCCTCGCTATTCCTCTCTCTCACGAGCCTATCGTGACAGCTTTTCTTCGTATCTTCGTAACCCAGGAAAGCAGTTTCGCTCCCTCTTTTTCATACTATCCTGTTCGTCTTTTTTACCTGGTGAAAATGGTTCTTTCCCCTATTATTCAGCTGCTTTAGCAATAGATATGATGCATGATTTTATACTCATTCATGATGATCTTGTAGATGGAGCTCATCGTCGCCGTGGAGAGCCTACGGTTGATTCAAAAATTTATGAGCTACAAGCAGGAAAAAAAGAGCAGGCCCGCCATGGTGCATTAATTTTGGGTGATTTACTGTACTCTCTCTCCCTCCATCTTTTTACCTCAGGGGTACGAAGCTCTGCCCGTGGTATAGATGCGGTTTCTCGTATTTGTGAAGCTGCGGTAGAAACAGCTCGGGGACAGCTTCGGGAATTTACCCTGCAGGAGTGTACATGGAAAGATGTTGAGGAAGAGTCTATTTATGAGGTCTATGATTTAAAAACAGGTTATTACTCCTTCGCTGCTCCCATGGCTGTTGGTGCTCTCCTTGGTGGAGCAGAAGAACAGGTTGTATCTTCTTTGGAAGAGGCTGGTCTTTATTTAAGCCGTGCCTTTCAAATTCGCGATGATTATCTTGATATTGTTTCTTCCTGCAAAGTTGCGGGTAAACGCCCTCATGGGGATATTGTACGAGGGGTAAAAACAATTCCTCTTCTCTATCTGTACAACAATGTATCTGGTACTGATCGCCCTTTTATTCATCAAATATTAGAAGAAAAGAAACTGTGTGAAGGTACGGTAGATCGTTTTTTATGTATTGTAGAGGATAGCAAGTTACGAGAGTACGTACATGAGTGTGAGGAGATATATCTACAACACGCTTTTGCTCTTTTTACTTCTCATATTCCTGAGTGCCTCGAAAAAAAACAGCTTTTTCATCTTTGTGAAACCCTTTTTACTCGGGAGTGATCTCATGAGAATCGTTATACTCGGCGCAAATTTTGCTGGGCTTCAAGCTCTTAAAAAACTACGAAAGATACAAAAAAAACATGAGATTGTTGTGATTGACAAGCATGACCACGCCACCATGATTCCCGCCCTGCCTGATAGAGCAGCGGGAATAGTCTCCTCTTTACCCTTACGGGAATCGTACAATTCACTTCTTCCTTCGGGGGTTTCTTTTGTGCAGGCGACCGTGGAGTCGGTGGACTTTTCTCATCGTTCTATTTCCACTTGTGATGGTGTTGTTACCTATGATGTACTCCTGTGTTGTGCAGGAGCAGCGGCGCGCCCCTTTCCTGTTGATACCGGATCTATTCCTGTGTATTCTCTTATGGATCTTGGTGATGCAGAGAAAATATATGAATCACTTTCTCGTTACGTAAACGAGAAAAAAGGCAGGGATGTTCTTATTGTGGGTGGTGGGTATACGGGGTGTGAGCTTGCAGGAGCAATAGCTCTTTCATCTTTTTCACCACATCTGCATATCACCATTCTCACCCTTGATGACTCAATTATACCTTTTTTAACAGATTCAGAACGGGCTCTTTTAGAACAAGAGCTTTCTCAGTGCGGGGTTACTGTTTTATGCAATACCTCCATAGCCTCTGTGACGGGAGAAACTGTGGTAACACAGAAAGGAGAAAAATTTACAAATCCTTTTATTTGTAGTGCCATAGGAGCCGTATCATCTATTTCTCACTTTTCCGGGTTAGATGAGTATTCTCACGGTGCACCTCTTCCGGTTACATCCACGTTACAGCTTGCTAATCATCCTGAAGTATTTGTTGCCGGCGATATGGCCCTTCTGAAAAATAGGGATGGTACAGTTGTACGAAAGGCGGTTAATTTTTCTAAAATGTCAGGAGCAACAGCGGGAAAAAATTGTCTCCGTTTTATAGAAAATCGACCATTGCTCTCCTTTGTTCCCATCGATTTAGGGTGGGTTATTCCCGTGGGAAGAACCAGTGTGGGGCGTCTGTTTTCTAAAATCCCTATTCGTGGTAAGGCAGGGCTTTTTCTACACTATTTTATGTCGGGAGTACAAAATTTCAGCATGAAGAACTTCTTTGCCTTTGTAAAGATATCTTTTCGGGAAATTTTTCGATAATCTTTTTATTACGGGTATTCCATGTGTATATTGTAATATACACAGGGTTGAACATCTATCACATTTTCAGGAGTGTTTTATGAAAGGAATAGGGGTATTTCTAATTTTCATTCTTCTTCTTTCCTGTAGCAGTGAATTTATTACCGAATCTACTGGATCAACAGTGCAGGTAGCGGTTTCTCTTGAGGGGGTAAACCAAAATCAAAATCTACGGTATACCACATACTCCAATTTACATATCCGCGTTAAAGATGCAGGGGGTGACCCTATTGCAGATACAACTATTCAAACAAGCGGTGATATTGAATTGGTAAATTTTGAACATATTGTAGAAGGTGAGTATGATCTTACGGCATGGACAACCGATGAGGAGGGAGACACCATACACGCTCCGCAGGAAGAGTCTATTACCATCGCTAAAGAACGCATTGAAACAGTGCAGCTTCGTTTGATTCCTCTTGTTGGGTCCATGATTGCCCAGTTGTATGAGCTCCCCATGGAGACTGATTCCGTGGTGTTTGCCTTCTCTTCAGACTCTGGTTTTTTCGAAGCACGGCAGGAAAGAAGTCTGCGTATGGTTTTATCTCTGGATAAAATACCCTTTGATGCTCTTGGTACCGTTTCTTTGACTACTCTTCGGGACGGGGGTGATACCATAAGTCATTGGGATACACTCTATACGTTCACCCGGGAAAATCATTCCATGGAAGTAAACTTGATGAATAATGGAGACCTCGCAATTGATATCTCAACGGAGTCGGCTCCAATTACTCTTTTCTCTGCATCGGGAGATACAACGGAAGTGCTTGCTGAAGAAGTTGACCGTGGGGTCTTAATCACAGAGTTTTGTGCAACCGGTGGCGGTACGGGAGGCCGTGAATTTTTAGAAATTCAAAATCGTGGCGATACAGCGCAAACTATCAAGGATCTTCGATTTATTCATAATTCACGGGAATATAGCTTGGGTGAAGTGGTGCTTGCCCCGTCTGACTTCTTTGTTATTGGTACCTTGAATGCTCGCGATGTATGGGAGGTTGACACGGTGGTTAATATGAGTCTTGCTTCCACCTCCGGGGCGCTTTTTATATTAGATGGGGAGGAACTTTTAGACTATCTTATTTATTTTAATGATTATGATGCCGCCGGTTGGCCTGCCCTTTCTGCATCAGCCAGAAGAAGCTGGGTACTGCGTGAGGATGTTCATACTCCTCAGGGAAATAATTTTGGAACTGCGTGGAAAATTTCCCGTCACGTGTATGCAGAATTTGATGGAGATACATGGTATGGGAATCCGGGAGATTCTGGAAGATAAAAAGAACTTTCTTTTTAGACGGTTATACCCTATTTTAAGAAAACCCTTTTACGGAGTTTTCTTTTGATGGATATTCATGAAAATCCTGTCTATGGCGACTGTTATTTCACCTCTCCCGAAGAGGGGGTACAGGAGTCTCGATATGTATTTATAGAAGGTTCAGGGGTTCTTTCCCACCTGTCAGAAGAAAAGCGAGAGCTACAGGTGGGAGAAACCGGTTTTGGTACCACCTTAAATCTTCTTGTGTTACTGCATGCCTTGAAGGATCTCTCCTTTCCCTGGGAGCTTACCTACTATACGGTCGATAAATATCCTCTTTCTGTAGCAGAGTGCAGAACAATTTTGTCGCGATGTATCTCCTCTGTATCGAGGGAAGCGGAGACTTTTTTCTCCCATTGGGAGGGGCTTTACAATGCCAGAAAAAACGGCTATAATAGCTGTAAATTTATCTATTACGGGGGCGTTGTACGGCTTCATTTTTATTATGGTGATGTGATCGATTTTATGAATACCCTTCCTGCTTCTATGGATACATGGTTTTTTGATGGGCATAGTCCTGAGAAAAATCCTGATATGTGGAGCAGGGATGTTTTACAGAGTGCAGGAGAAAAAACCCGTATTGGTGGGACCTTTGCCACCTATACCGCTGCGGGGGAGGTAAAGCGTGGGTTGCGTAATGCAGGGTTTTGTGTACGTCGTAAAAAAGGATTTGGAAAAAAACATCATATGATATACGGATATCGGGAGGCTTGATGAAACGGCAGTTCCATCTTTTTAGTATACGGGAGCGTATTGAATCATTTCGGTATGCCCTTGCGGGGCTGCGTTCGCTCATATCTACTCAACACAATGCATGGATTCATGCGCTGTGTACCCTTATTGCTTTGGGGGCAGGTACACTACTCCCTATCTCACGTTTTGAATGGCTTATCCTTATTATGGGTATAACTCTTGTATGGGTTGCAGAAGCATTAAACACAGCCATGGAATTTCTTTGTGATGCGGCAATCCCCGATTTTCATCCCCTTGTGGAGAAAGCAAAAGATGTGGCCGCAGGAGCTGTTTTTATTAGTGCTATTGCAGCTCTTTGTATTGGTATTCTTATCTTTACTCCACACCTTTTTGGGGGCTAAGCATGGTTGTCAGGAAGGCGCTCTCCACGGTGAGTGTGTAGATGGGGTGTGTGGAAATGCGATGTTGTGCAGAGAAGGCTATGGCAGGAACCCATACTATGGTATTATCCTCAGTTGTTATCACGGGGTAGTTGTTCCGTATTATACGGGGAACGCCTGCTTTTTTAAGTAATTCTTCTACGGTATACTCACGAGTCTTTCCAAAGGGAGTGATACGATCTCCTTTTTCTGTAGATCGTACTAAGAGAGGAAAGTTCTGGATATTAATATATACTCTATTGTTTGTTTTATCAAAGGTCAGGGTAGTGTCTCCACGGGCTATGTGAATTTGTATGCCGCCACCCATGGAGAGGGTTTTCTTTTGGGGTCGGATAACTTCTTTTTTATCACAGAGTCGGAAGCTCTTTTTGCGGGAAAGAAGGAGTATGTTTTGAAACATATGTAATCTTGTATCTTCGGGAAAAGGGTATGAGCGTACTCCTGGTATATTCCACGCACGGTGTATGATCTGTAGATGCCGTTCTTCTATGGCAGTACCAAATTCACGAAAGAGACGGCATAGGAAGGGGTTATAGGGTTTCTCGTTTCTTTGTATAATGAGAGCCCTCGCCGGTTCAAAAAAAAGACAGTGCGTATTCTTCCAGTGGTGGTACTCTTGTTCTTCATACTGGCGATATTCTTGGAGAGATTTTCCAAAACGGGCTATATTTTCTACTGCTCGTGGATTTATTTCCTGCAGAAGGGGCACTACCTTGTGGCGTAGGGCATTTCTGCTATATTTTGTATCTTGGTTTGAGGTATCTTCCCGCCACGGTATAGAGTTGGTGTGTAGATACTCCAGTATCGCAGTGCGTGAAACTGAAATAAGCGGTCTTATATAGGGAGGAGCATAGGAATCGATACCTCGCGCGCCGTACAGACCAGTGCCTCGCAGGAGTCGAAAGAGGATCGTTTCCACAGTATCGTTTTGTGTATGTCCCACAGCAATGAATGAGATATCTTTTTCATGGGACATTTCTTTGAAAAAGGCATACCGAAGGGTGCGCGCTTTTTCTTCTATGGCAGTATCATTATATGAAAGATGTGTATATTCGCGGTAGAGGAATTGCAGAGAGAGTTTTTCCGTTAGATCCTTGAGAAACAGCAGATCTTCACGGGAATCATCACCTCTTAAATTATAATTTACATGGAGCGGAAAGAGGGTCAGGCCGAATTCCTTTTGGAGAGACCATAATCCGTGAAGAAGAGCCGTTGAATCAGCACCACTGCTGACAGCAACACCAAGCCCAGTGTTGTATATCTTGTAACGGGTGAGGAATTCAGAAATAGTTGAGAGGATCATGGCGGTCCGTAGAGTGAAAATGGTAGCAGCTCAGGGATTCGAACCCCGGACCCATGGATTATGATTCCATTGCTCTAACCAGCTGAGCTAAGCTGCCACACATATTACGCCCAAATATATGTGAAAAAAAAGTAGGTGTCAATGTTTTTAATAAAATTGCAATCATATATTTACAAGGGTCTCCTTAGAAAGGTGTGCCATGGTTTGCAAGATTATCCTTATGTCTGTTTGTTTTTTTGTCTATTGTATAGCGGCTGATGAGCCCTATGATACCGCCCGTGTACCTGAAGGGTATGTTAAGGTGGAGGAACCTCTATTTAAACCCTTTATTGAACGCTATATTCTCGATGAGATTCGCGATATGCGTAATGATCAGGAACGGTTTAAGGCTGAGGTATCTCACCAGGTTGCACAAGCCAGAATAGAGGCAACTGATCGATCTGTACGGTATACCACGGACACTGTGAATAATATCTTTTTTATTATCACTGCAGCAGGATCTCTTTTGGTCATTGTTGGATGGCGCTCTCTGAGTGATATTAAGGAAAAGGTGGAAGGTATTGTGGAGAGCAAGATTGCCGGCATTACCGATACGTATCAAGAACGACTGAATATTCTTGAAGCGAAGGCGCAAAAACGGGCTGATCAGATAATTGATGCACAAGAGGAAATCTCCCGTACCAATACTATTCACTCACTGTGGATGCGTGCTAATCTTGATACAAACCTACAGAACAAGATTGCTATTCTTGATAAGATATTAGAGTTTAATCCCAATGATATTGAAGCAACAACCCATAAAGCGGATGCTGTTCTTGAGTTGGGTGAGAGCGAATGGGCTTTAAACTTAAGCAATACTGCCATTAAAAAGGATGGGAATTATGGATACGCCTATTGGCAGCGCGGGTGTGCCTATGCAGAATTGGGTGATAAGGAACACGCCCTGGCAGATATTAAGACAGCCCTTGAAAAATCTCCCGACCTTCGCACTGAATTGCTGAATGAACAATCTTTTACTCTTCTCCGCGATGAAGAGGAGTTTCAAGATTTGGTTGGTTCGTACGATTCTGATAATAGTATTTCCTAAGGATATACTGACCGTACGGAGCACAAAAAGAGAGGATAATGAAAAAAAAAGTTAGCCTCTCCTAATCTGTGTTATATATTCCAGTCAATGTGAGGCTCTTATAGTGAATGTGTGATGATTCATAGACGGAACAACAGGTTGATACTTCTATTGTTACTCGTCTACTCTACAACTATTTCGGCAGATTGGTTCCTGTATTGTCCTGATCACACGCCGCTCATTGTATCTCAAGAATGTCAGGAAGATTATTGTGATAGTGATGACGAAACGGGGCATCTTGAGTTATTCTGTACGATTTGTGTTGTAAGTACTTCCCATGGATCGTATGTCGGGGAATCAGTATTTTCTCTGTTTCTCGTGTGGACGACCAGAGTGCTGTATATAGAAACGTCTATTGTAAGAGGTTTCTATACGGTGCTTACTGCAGGGCGTTCTCCTCCTGCGTCGGTGTTTTTTTGTTGAATAGATACTGACATAAATTCGTCCATAATTAGAAGGAGAAAAAAATGAGAAAAAGTATAATCCTATTTCTTTTTGTATTGGGTCGACTTTCAATACCAGCCTTTGCTGAGATGACTCCGGCCATGAATATCGGCCTTGGGGTTGATATGGTGATGGAAGCCCCCCTTGAGGAGCCCCGCGACGGTGAGTTTAAGGTGCGAGCCTTTGAGCTGAATTTTGGAGCACCCGTAGACCCGTACTTTGACGCCCTTGTGACTGTTGGGTGGCATGATGATGAATTTGACCTTGAGGAAGCATGGGTTTCGTCTAACCTTCCTTTTAATACAAAGGTGCAGTTTGGACGGGAGTTTCTTCCCTTCGGCTACCTGAACCGCGTGCATGAACACGATTTTCCCCAGATTGATCATCCCTATGTTATTGAGGGGTTGACCACAGACCATGGGATGATCGGTGATGGGGGACATCTTGAATACCTGTTTCCCTTTATAAATCCCACCCTTACTTTGAATCTTGGGGTGTATCAGCAGATTCACCACAGTGTGGGGCGTCGTATGAATGGAACTCCCCTTATGGGGCGTTTACAGTCGTATATGCAGTCCATGGACGGAAGACACGAGATTCTGTACGGTGCATCCTATCTGGGAACCACGGGAGACCGAGATTTTCTTTCCGGTCGTGATGGCGATCGGCGTGGTATTGGCCGAATAGACAATATGTTTAGCCTGGATGCGAAGTATAAGTTCTCTCCCGGGGGGGCCACCTATCGCGGTCTGACCATTGGTGCGGAGTATCTTATGATTGACTATTCTGCCAATGAGGACAATGACCATTATGATTTACTTGATGGTAACGGTCTTGATGGTGATGAGGGCTTTTATGTATACGCCGGATGGAATTTCAACCGCTTCTGGGGTGTGGGATATCGCTTTGACAATAGCGACCCGCTACTTGACGGCCTGGGTGATCGCGGAATGGCCCGGAAAGAGACTACCAGTGATAAAATTATTGCTCACTCGGTGTATGGAGAGTGGCGTGCCACGGAATTTTCCCGCCTGCGTCTGCAGTATAAGGCCGTGGATGAGCCCGGTAAGGATGTTGAACATATTGCAATGCTCCAAGGTGTATTTTTCCTCGGTTGGCACCCCCCTCACAGATTCTAACTCATATTGAAAGGATAGTCTTATGAATTTAAAAAAAACAGCGACCCTTGTATGTATAAGCGCCTTGTCTGTTCTGGCAACGGTACGGGTCACCACGACCACCACAGATTTAAAATGTCTTGTGGAAAAAATCGGCGGAGATAAGGTGGAGGTAACCTCCCTTGTGCGTCCTCTTCAGGATGCCCATTACCTGGACGCCACCCCAGGGATGGTTATGCGTATCAGCCGGAGTGATCTTTTTGTGGAAAACGGCTTTGAGCTTGAAATGGGCTGGGTGCCGGAAGTATTGCGGGAAACCCGCAACCGTGATGTTCGCCGTGGCGGAAAGGGTCATGTGAATGCGTCACGGGGGATTCAGGCCATACAGGTACCCGATTCTCCCTCACGGGATCAGGGGGATGTTCATCCTTCGGGAAACCCCCACTACACCCTTGAGCCGGTGGTGACTCAGCAGGCGGCCCGCAATATTGCTGACGGGCTGATCCGGGTGGATGAGGCCAATGCTGCCTTTTACCTGGCCAATCTTGATGCGTATATTGAAGAAAGTAACGCCCTTGTGGAAAAATGGCAGGAGAAATTTTCAGAGCTGGAAGGCACCGGGGTGATTAAATTTCACAGCCATTTTGACTATATGCTCAAAAAGCTGGGACTTCGTATAGTAGACGCCATTGAACCGTTGCCCGGTCTTGCTCCTTCGGCGGGACATGTGGCGCGTCTTATTTCACGGTATGATGAAAACTCCGTGGGTGTTGTTATTATGGAGCCCTGGCATGATGAGCGGGTGGCCCGGCAAGTGGCAGAGGGTATCGGCGTGGAGCTTCTTGTCCTTGATCCTGCCGTGGGAGCCAGTGAGGATACTCCCTGTATTCTTGCCCTTTTTGAACACAATGCACATCGAGTATATCGTGCCCTTGGAGGTGAGTAATGGCACTGCTTTCATATACAGATGTTACCCTGGGATATGGTGCGCGCACCATTCTTGAGAAGGTGAATCTCTGTGTTGAACAGGGTGATTTCTTTGGACTTGTCGGCCCGAATGGGGCCGGCAAGTCCACTTTGATAAAATCTATGCTGGGTCTTTTAAAGGCACAATCCGGGAAAATCCTTTGGAATCCGGAAACGGTGCAGAAAGGCTATGTTCCCCAGCGGGAGAATATCGACCCCATCTGGCCCATGCGGGTGCGGGACATATTGCGTTTAACCCACTGTTCTCTTCGGGGGCCCTTTCATAGGCATCGCGGTGAGGACTCCCGGGTAATGGAGGAGATGGAGCGTATTGGAATAGCTCATCTTGCCAACCAAACCCTGGATACCTTATCGGGAGGGGAGCTTCAGCGACTGCTCCTTGCCCGGGCCCTTATTACAGACCCGCAGGTCCTTATCCTTGACGAGCCCACGGCGGCCATGGATCTGGTTTCATCAAACCGCTTTCTTTCTCTCATTAACACCCTCCACGAAGAACGGAACATGACCGTGATTATTGTCACCCACGATCTTCCCTCCCTCGTACACCGGGCTCATCGTATTGGAATTATTCAGGATGGACAGCTGCATAGCGGTACTACCCGTGAGATGATTACCTCAGAAAAGCTGAGTGAAATTTATCAGGAAAACCTTGCGGTTTCCACCATTGACGGACGGACAATTATTTATTCGCAGGAAGAAACACAAGGAGTGGTGTCATGATTGCTGAACTTATTGAAATGTTTTCATACCCCTTTATGCGTCACTCCCTTCTTGTAGGGGTTTTTGGCGGAGGACTCCTTGCATTTTTGGGTATTTTTGTGCACCTGCGGCGCATAGTCTTTCTCGGTGCTGCCCTTCCCCAGATTATTGCCATGGGTATAGCCGCGGCGGTTTTTGTTTCTGTGCCGCCCATAATAGGCGCTTTTGTTGGTGGTGGACTGGGTATTCTTCTCCTCTCCCGCGTGCGTAGTGATAGCCATATCTCAAATGACGGTTGGATTGGTATCGCCTTTGCCGCGGGTGCCTCAGTTGCCATTGTCCTTATTGCCGTATCCCCCGTGCCCGATGGACATGCCCTGCGTATTTTTGAGGGCAAGGATATTCTCGGAACCTCCTTTGGCGACGCACTGGCGGCCATGATTGCTGCGGGAAGTGTTGCCCTTATTTTTGCACTTTTCTGGAGTCGACTGGTGATTACCGGCTTTGATTCCACCATGTCGTCAACCCTGGGGATTCGGGTTAATTTCTGGAACGGCCTCTTTTTTCTCTGCCTCGGGGCAGCCCTTGCCGTGGTAATGAATACTGCGGGAAGCATGTTAGCCTTTAGTATGCTCGTGGGGCCTTCGGCGGCAGCACTATTGTTGTTTCGGAACTTCCCCTGTATTGTGATAACAGCAGTTGTTCTTGGAGTTGTAAGTGCGGTTACGGGGCTTACGGCGTCCTATTTTCTTGAGATATATCATGATATATCCCTTCCCGGCGGACCAGCCATGGCAACGGCGGCACTTTCAACGGTGATATTCGCGTGGCCCGTGAGTGCCTATATGCGCACAAGGGCTGTAAAAAAGCAAAAAAGTGATGCCGCTGCATAGACGGGGATGGCCTTATTTTCCCTGTGTTTTTTGCAAAAGCTCAGCTGTACTTTCGTAGCGGGTGAGCTTTTGCTGTATTTCCTGAGGAAGAGTGGTCTCCTTGTTTTGTATACAGAGAAGAATACCTCCCCCTAATTGGCTAAGGGAGCTATGAATTTTCTCAAGTAAGGATATTACCGCAGGGTGGACTTGTTCAGCAGTGGAAAAATCTACGGCGATATGGCGTGTTTTTTTGAGGAGCATGGCCATAATTTTTTTTATTTCTTCGCGATTTTCCTTTTCAGCAGTTCCCCCTATCCGCATAAGAACCATGGAAGACTCGATAACCTCTGCAGAAAACTGAAATGCACGGGTTTCTCGAATTGGTGTATACTCTTCCTTCGGTATCTCTTGCGGAATGAAAGAGAAGGGGTGGCCCATGGCCAGGCTTTCCACGGCAAAAATAAATACACGGAGATCTATTGATTCGGGAAGGTATGAGATGGAGTCTTTCTGCGGCAGATCAGCGGAGTGTTTGTGAAGAATAACCATGGGGATAGGGTCTTCTTGTTTGGTTATATGGGATATATAGTGGAGTATTTCCTCTTTTGTACGGGGATGGAGAACAATACACTGTATTGGTGGATCAAAATCACGACATTCTTCCGGAGTGCTGAGTAGGTGTACTCTATATCCTTGGGTAATCAAGTAGTTTTCATGGGGTGAATATAGAGAGGCGTGCGAATCAACAAAGGCGATAGATATTTCTTCTTCTGGCGAGTATTCTGCGACGACATTTTTTATCGAAAGATAGGTACTAAAAAGATCTATTTCATCCGTGATACTCTGGAAAAACGATTCCGTTATTTTTACCGGAATTTTCAAGGATTCTAATATCTCATTCGGTACGGAAGATACGAATTCATCACACTCTCTTCCAAAGGCTTTGCTTTTGGCTATGACTTCAGAAATCCCAATAATTTGAACAAGGTGTGTGTTCGCAGGAGCACCCTTCTTTTCATAGGATGCAAAATGTTCCGCATATTTTATGGTCTCAATAATCTCCTCGGGAAGATTCCACGAATGAAACAGTTGTACGACCACATCGATGTGCGACATGCCCCAGAGGGCATTTTGAACTGCAATAAAGCTATCACCCTGTTGATTTGTTACTTCAAGACTGTACAGCAGATAGGCGGGAAAAAACTCATCGAGAAGAATTATGCCAAAATCGTGCATCAACCCGGCGATAAATGCCGTATCAGGAGGAGAAAGCCCGCTTTTCCTCGCAATTTTTGCCGCAATAATTGCCGTGGCTAAGGAGTGGAACCAGAAGTGCTCGCGACTAAAGCCGATACTGCGATCTTCATCGGAAAAGAGGTTCATGACGGAAAGAGAAATGGCAATATGTTTTGTCTCATCAAAACCAAGGCGTACAATGGCATCTCTGATACTGCTGATCCTTCTTCCAGAGCGGCCATAGGCAACTGAGTTTGATACTTTGAGAATATTTGAAACAACCACAGGATCTGCTTCTATTGCCTTTGCAAGATCCTTTGCACCGGTGGTTTCACTTTGGGTTACCTGCATAACCTTTGCAATTGTAAAGGGAAAGGCAAGGAGGTCTCCAATTCGTTTTACCATGATCTCAATGCGTTGTACCGGTGGTGTTGCACGATTCATGATTCGTGTATTATCTTCCAGTTCACCCTTATATTTTTCCTGTGCTTCCACGGAGTGTCCATCAAGATGGGAATGGGAAATAATACCTTTTAATATATCCGTCGTGAGTGGCCGCTGATAGTAGTTCTTTACGCCGGAGTTTCGAATAAGGTTGAGAGTTATTTCATCGGCATGATCTCCATAGCAGATGATTGGTATTTGACGGGTTCGGCGATTTTCTGTCACTTGTCGTATGAGATTAATCTGATCGTTAAGGTACTCCGTAAGCTCAAAAATAAGTGCATGTGGCATTTGTTGAGTAATTGATACGTAGGCGGTCTTAAGGTTTTTTACCTCCCGAAAGGTGTACCCGTATGTTTCAAAAATGACTGACAACACTTTTTTTTCATGTGCATCGCTGATATATGCTGAGATCATTGGGTTTTTTGCCATCAGAGTATTCCTATGAGTTGAGGAGTTCAGCAATGTAGCGATAGATATATTTGAGAGAATCTTGCGACGTATCAACAAATTCCATGCAAATTCGTCCCGGAGGGAGGGCGACAATATGTGTTGTCACCACAACCTTAAAATGACGAATGCGTACTTCTATATTCCGAACAACCTTGTGTATCTCTAGGGCAACGGCAGTATTGGGTATCTTCGGTGGGAGCAACAGTGCCATACCTCCAGCGGAAATATCTGCGATGGGGAGACGAAGATTTTGGTTTCGAACGGCTCCGTGAAGAATTGCTGTTGCTCGATCGGTAGGGCTTGGTGTAACTCGAGGGTGAACCCGCTTATTGTTTTTAAAACTATTTTTTTCAAGCCATTGAAAGAATGTTTTTTCAAAAAGTTCTTCGCTGAAAGGCTTTTTGATAAACCCATTTATGCCAAGGCGAATCATACGTTGCAGGGTATTTTTGTCTGGTTGGGGCGTGCTGATAAAAATACGGATATGGGCACGTTTTTTGTTGAGCTTAATGTTAAAAATAATATCATCAATAAGCTCGCGATCTGCAGAGTAGTCGGTGAGATAGTATTCATAGGAGCCAGAAAAAAGAAGGGGTTGTACCATGGGGAGATTTCCAACAATTTTTGGTACTAACCCTTGACTGATAGTATAATTTTTAAGATACCCGCATAAGGCACTGTTTGGTTCGTAGATAAGTATTTTCATGGACATACGCCTCCGTGGCGAGTATACCATGGATCTTTTCTTTTTTCAAGGAGAAACAGGGTGTATATTTCTCTTTGGGGAAAACAAACAGGTAATATGCGTGAAGAAAGTTCATATATTAGTCCCCGTAGTCGTAGATTTGGTAAAGAAAGGAATGTTCTATGAAGCATCTTGTTTTCGTAGTATTTGTCATGTTTTTTGCATGTACCCAGAGTGTTGAGTATGAAGATCTTGAACATCGCGAGAGAATCGCCTATGTGCAGGGTGAAGATACGCCCTTTTCAGGTCGTGCCGTTGATTATTTTCCCGATGGATCTGTTCGTGAAGAGGCCTACTATAAAGACGGGGTGCTCCACGGAACATGGAAAGCTTTTTCACCTGACGGGACACCGGTCCGGCGTCTCTATTTTAAAGAGGGGGCTCAACATGGTGAGCAGATTTTTTATAATGAATCGGGGGATATCTCCTCACGGGCTCATTTTGATCGGGGAGAACTGCAGGATGTTCAAAGTGAAGAGTAGTTATGCCGTTGCACGAATCAGGCTCAATTCGTTGGTGTTTCACGGAGGTGTAGAACGAAGATAGATTGTTCCGGTGGTCCAGCTTCTTCCCCTGCCAACCCGATGAGTACCGTCCAGAGGGTCGGTGAGGTTTTCATCCCCGCCATTATGTCGGCTGTATCGCTGTACCAGTTAGGACTTCTCAGATATTTTCCGCCCGAAAAGCATACTCCCCCTCTGCTTTTGCAGAAAGGCCATACGCTTCTTTGAGAACTCTGGTTTCCCCGTTGAGATACTCAGGATGTACACCTCGAGAAGTATCTTTTGTGACGGGGTCGCCTTGAAAATGATATGTTGGCTCAGTTCTTCATGGATACTGCGAAGGTGGTAATAGAGAGGAGCATCATACCAGCGTACCATCTTACGAGATTTACTCTCTGTGTGTAGGAAAAGTTTACCACTTCCTCTGATCCCACGGTGAAGCGTCTCGCGGAATATGGTGAATTCTTTGGGTGCAGAGGGATTCGGTGTGCACGAAGCCCGAGAAGAGTGTGCGTATAAAATAAAAGAGTTGTTTCAATTGAAAATGCGTATACATAACCGTATCCTTGTAAAGGATGTGTCATTGTATGTTACTACCAAAATAGAAATTTTTCTGCGGTTGTAAGAAAGGATGGTGTGTATGGGGTGTGATTGTCGGGTTCGTCGCGGGCTACTTTCTAAAACGTACACGCTCCAGAAAGGTGATGTTTACTTTGATCATGCTGCCGCATCTCAAGTGACCCCGGAAGTTATTGGTGTGTATGAACGTGCCCTTCGTTCTCTCTGGGCAAATCCGTCAAGTCAGCATGGGGCAGGCGTGCTTGTATATAAGGCCCTGGATGATGTGTGTACCACCCTCTCCCGTTTATTTTCTCGTGGTCGACGGTGGTATTTCGGAGAGAGCTCTTCCCGGCTTATGCATCTTTTTATGCAGTACTGTTCCGTAGACTCCCTGATCGTTCCTGTGACAGGACATCGCTCATTTCAACAGGCAGGCCAAAAGGTACATACCGTGGGGGTATTACCCACAGGTGAGATTGATCTTGTTTTGCTTGAAGAGCTTCTCAGCCGCACCACTTCAGCGCTTTTGCTCTATGCTCCGGTACATCATGAGACCGGCGTTGTACAGCCGGTACGCAAGATTTACGCCCTTGCTCAGAAATATGACTGCCTCATATGTCTTGATGCGGTGCAGACAGTCACTCGGCTTGGCCATCATGAGTGGGAGCCCTACGGCCACGCTTTTTTTTGCTCATCCTATAAGGTGGGGGCTCCTCCCGGTGCAGCGCTTCTCGGGGTTGATCCGACCCTTGCGTTTTCACCTCCCCTCCACGATGCATCCCTTGAGTGGTCTCTTTTCTCAGGAAGTGTGAATGCACCGGCCGTATGTGCCTTTGCAAAGGCACTCTCCCTCCATATGTCCCAGGAAGAACGGGTGCTCCAGGAATTAGGCACTCTCACTCGCGAAGCACGCTCAATTTTATCTGATTTGGGTCCATGCATGGTGTTTGAAACGCCCAAAAAATGTATAACGGGGATTCTCTGTATTACCCTGCCGGATATAGATGATGTGGAGGATCTGCTTCTTTTTTTATCATCGCGACGCATATATCTCAGTCGGTTTTCGGCATGTGATTGGGATTTATCCAAACCATCCCGGGTACTGACTGCCATGGGGGTCCCTCCAGAGCGAGCAAAGAAATCTCTTCGCTTGTCTCTTTCGAGGAACAACCAACGGAGTGATTTTTTTATTCTTAAAAAAGCACTTCGTGAAGCCTTTTCACAAGGCCTATAAGAAGAATTGGCAAATATCTCATCATCCTATGGAGAATATTCTGTATATTATTTTTTTTCATGGAGGATCGTGTGGTCTATGAAATTGTTCCTGTAAAAAAAGAAGAGCTTCATTCCGTGGCACAGCTTCTTGCGGAGGTGTTTTCCGGAGAAGCAATTACGTCTCAACTCTTCGATTTCTCCCGGGAAGATACGAAGGATCGCTTTGCCCGCATGACCCATCTTCGCGGAGCTTACTACCTTCGGGCGGGGCATCTTCTCTTGAGCGTATTCCACCAAGGTACTCCTCTCGGGGTTGCCATAGTAAAACGTACCGGAAATGCGATTTCAGTACGGGAGCGACTATTTCGATGGTATGGGCCGTTGTTGCGTGGCATGTTTTCCCTCGTACCGGTCATGCGTTTGCGGACATATCTCAGTTTGTGGCCACATTTTCTGCATCCACGACATCTTACCAAGCCTTATTGGTATCTTGAAGCCCTCGCGGTAGATCCGTCGTGGCAGGGAAAAGGTGTTGGAAGCGCTCTTTTGGAGGATATTCGTGAGCGTATGCACAGTGATGCCTCCGTGTCGGGAATATTTTTGGAGACCGGTACAGAGGAAAATAGCGCTCTGTATGAAAAACGGGGATATATCTGTATTGAAAAAAAGGGGACCGCTCGTGTCCCCGTGTATCGTCATTTTTTGGTAAATCCCTCTTTTCGTCCGGAGGGGTGACTATCGCCGCTGCTGTGCACGCAGTATGTAGTACAAGAGGGTGAGCAGCGATGTAAGAGCCGAAGCTACGTAGGTAAGAAATGCCGCGTTGAGCACTTTCCCCGATGCGACGGCTTCTTTTTCAGGGACAACCCCCGTGGATACCATGAGTTTCTTTGCCCGTGCCGAGGCATCCCATTCAACGGGAAGCGTAACAATGGAAAAGACTACCGCTGCAGAAAAGAGGATGATTCCCACGGAGAGGAGACCGGGAAAATTAAGAATGAAGCCCAACATAAGTAGAATGTAGGAAAAGTTTGAAGAAAACTGCACCACCGGTACCATGTTGGAGCGTAAACCAAGCCAGAAGTAGGCATCGGCATGTTGTAAAGCATGCCCTGCTTCGTGGCAGGCAACACCAATGGCGGAAAGAGAACGGGAGTTATATACGTCTGGAGAAAGACGTAGGGTTTTATTTCGGGGGTCGTAATGGTCGGATAAAAAACCCTGCACCGGTTCTATGGATACATCGTGTACACCGGCATTACTCAAAAGGCGTTGGGCTGCTTGAGAACCGGTGATTCCCGTAGAGCTTGCTACTTCAGAATATTTCGCGAAGGTTGATTTTGTAATCATGGTTGCGTAGGCGGCAAGAAGAAGCCCCGGGGCAAGTATTATAAAATAGAGGGGGTCGAAGAGGTACATCATACTACACTCCTTTGTTGTGTTCACGGCATAAATATACATCGTGCTGGCAATTTGTACCAGCATGATGCTTGATCAATCGCCCGATTCTTATTTCTGATTGTGTATATATGATATTAACAGATCAGTATAGGCCTGTGTACCTAAGGTTCCACCTAAATCTACGGTTCGTGTGGATGCTTGAGAGGTTGTTTCTTCAATGGCGCGACGTATTCGTATTGCCTGATGCGGCATGCCGATATGATCCAGCAGTAGGGCAGCTGCCAAGAGGAGGGCCGAGGGGTTGGCCAGGTCTTTTCCCGCAATATCCGGGGCAGAGCCGTGAACAGCCTCAAAAATGGCTGTATCAGCACCGATATTTGCACCGGGTGCCATGCCCAGTCCTCCCACGAGGCCTGCGCAGAGATCTGATATGATATCTCCCAGAAGATTCGTCGTTACGAGCATATCAAACTGCTCCGGTGCTTTCACAAGGTTCATGGCTGCTGCATCAACAATCATCTCTCCATACTCAAGGTCGGGAAACTCTTTCTTTACAGACCGTCCTACGGAAAGAAACAGACCGGAGGTTGATTTAAGAATATTGGCCTTATGCAGTAGGGTGAGACGTGTCCGCCCCATGGATCGTGCCAGTTGAAAGGCATAGCGGAGAAATTCCTCCGACCCTGCTCGGGTAATAACTGATTTTGCTTCTGCACGCGACCCATCGTCGCTCAGAAACTGCCCCTCCCCTGCATACATTCCCTCTGTGTTTTGGCGGAGGGTGATAAGGTCAATGGAATCATAGCGGGTTGAGATTCCCGGGTACGACCGTACGGGGCGTACATT
The DNA here is from genome assembly GCF_000474745.1 of Chitinivibrio alkaliphilus ACht1. Lineage (NCBI taxonomy): Bacteria > Pseudomonadati > Fibrobacterota > Chitinivibrionia > Chitinivibrionales > Chitinivibrionaceae > Chitinivibrio > Chitinivibrio alkaliphilus. The sequence continues at coordinate 112,091 of NZ_ASJR01000008.1, forward strand.
TGCAAAGAGGTTGAAATGCTGTCGTAACTGTACGTTAACCGAGGTAAACCCCTCTCCCACGGGGGTTGTAATGGGGCCTTTGAGAGCAACTTTTGTTTCACCTATCGATTGTAATGTTTTTTCGGGAAGCAATGCCCCTTCTTCACGCAGCGCTGTTTCTCCGGCGGTACAGAAGGCGAATTCAAGGTCGCATTCAAGAGCAGAAAGTACACGGATGGTTGCATCGGTAATGGCCGGGCCGATACCATCTCCCGGTATTACGGTGATTTTCATAGGATGTCCTTTGTAAAACGATTTATCTTCTAATATAGTGTAGGTTGAGCATGAAAAGAAGGGCAAAAAAGCTCCTCGCGTCAAAGTTTTCCCAAGGATGAGCTCCGTGTACTATTTTATGGTACAGGTGGCATATGAAACGAACAAAAAAACAGATTGCCGAATATTATCGGAACATGACCATAGAAACTGCTTCCAAAAGAAAGCAGCTTGTTTTGTTGCATGAAAAACTGGGTAAACTGATTCGGCGCGCCGTAAGGGCAGAGAAGAAAGGGCGTATTCTTCGTCTAGAGCTTACCCAGGGCCAGAATATTATTTCTCAACTACAAATAGCCCTTCGGGAAGATGCCCGCGAAGCAGCAGAAAGCCTTTTTTTACTCTACGATTATATCTATACAAAATTGGAGAGTCAGTCCCCGGACGATTGGCACCAAGCCTTAGAGATAACAGACACTCTTACAGAAACCTTTCAGGAACTCTTAAAAAGAAAGTAACCCATGGCAAAATTATCAGATATGCTCTCACAAGATAGTGCACAGAAGCTTCAGGAGTATCAAAAAAAACAGGGGGGCGCACGGAAGAAGCACCGAAAACCCCCGCAGAAGGGCCGTGCTGTGCGAATTCCCGATTTTGTTTCCATTGATTTGGAAACAACAGGGTTAGATAAAAATCGAGATCGTATTACCGAGATTGGTCTGGTAAAATATGTGCAGGGAAGAGAGGTCGACTCCTTTTCCAGCTTGGTGAATCCCGGCATTCCTATTCCCCCGGATATTGTGGAACTTACGGGTATTACAGACACCATGGTTGCGCAGGCGCCGCCCTTTGCAGAGATTATGGATCAGGTCTATCGATTTATTGGTCGTATGGCCCTTTGTGCACATAAGGTTGACTTTGATTTTTATTTCTTAAATGAAGCGTTTCAGCGTAATGGGGGCAAACGGATTCGTAACTGGCGTATTGACACCTTGGCAACGGCGCGACTTCTTCTTGATCTTCATGAAGGGTATGCCCTAGGAAAGGTGGCGCGAGCCTTGGGTGTTTCCTTAGAGCATGCACACCGTGCGCTTGATGATGCTCGCGCCGGTGGTGAGGTTGCCCTTAAGCTACTTCCCATGATCGATGATATTCCCGTAGAAACACGGGTAAAACTTGCTCGGTTTGCCCCTTTTTCCTTTGTGAAAAAGATGCTGGAGTATTCTGTACAGGGCTATGGTGCAGAGAAGAGCATGCAGTTGCAAAGAAAGAAATTTGTGGTTTCTCCTCGGGCGCAGGGAGATCCGGCGGAACTGGTTTCTCCCCAAGAAGTGGCCGAGCTACTCCAGGAGAAGAGCCCCTTGGCAGAAAAAATCCCCGGTTTCTATTCTCGACCTGCTCAGCAGGAGTATGCCCAGGAGATTGCCAAAAGTCTCAATACTGGCGGGGTTGCTGTTATGGAGGCGGGTACGGGCACGGGAAAAACCCTTGGGTATCTTGTTCCTGCGGCTCTTTGGGCTTTTCGTCGCGGTGCATGTGTTATGATTTCCACAAATACCAAGAATTTACAGGAACAACTCATCCAGCGGGAGCTCCCCAAGGTTGCAACACTGTTGGGAGATACCTTTTCCTACACCCTGTTGAAGGGGAAGGGTAATTATGTTTGTATCAAGGCATGGAATAGCTTTGTATCCGGCGAGACGGGGTCCCTTGCCCCCCATGAAAGAGATGCCGTACTTCCCCTTATAAAGTGGATGGATGAGACCGAGACTGGAGATATTGAAGAACAGAGCTTTTTCAACCATCACCGAATGACTCATATTTGGCAATTAATCTCTGCGGAAAATCGTAGTTGTGCAGGTTGCCCCTCCTATGATGCTTGTTTTATGCAGCAGGCACGTCTTCGGGCGGCACACTCCCATGTGGTGGTAATTAATCATGCTCTTTTTTATCATGATGTTATGGCACACTCATCTTTTACAGATGGGGCAGATGCTCTTATTTTCGATGAGGCCCATCAATTGGTGCCCACGGGGTATCACTCCCTTGTTACGGAAATTGACAGCCGGCGAACTGCTGCGTTAGTAGAGTATTTGCAAGAGATTGTAAACACTTTGAAGGGATATAAGACTGATGGGGTCGGTCGTTCCTTTGAAGAGCGATTTTCAGCCTTGACTCGGGCCGTAAAGGCCTTACGTAAAAATAGTACCAATTTTCTCAGTGAGGTGTCACTCTGGCTTCGCAAAAATCGTTCCCATGCAGATGATATGAGTCGGGGTATTCTTCAGATACGGTATGAGCCTGCAACCTTTGCTCGGTGCGAAGCAGGGGCGGGGCTTATCCTTGCCCTTACGGAGAGTATTCACTGTGTGGAGTCCTTTGTCCGCTCAGGAATACCTGCTTTGGAACGGGGTATTGCCCTGAATGAACTGCGTGTTGGGCTTGATCGTCTTCGCCAGTATCGAGCAGATGTGCACTATTTGGCCTCGGCTGATACGGCGGGCCATCTTTTTTGGGCGCAGGGGCCGGAAGACGGTAAGTGGGTAAAACTGACTGGTACGCCCTTGGCGGTTGACTCCTTCTTAGGAGATTTCTGGAAGCACTTTGCTGGGCCAGTGGTGTGTACGTCGGCCACCCTCTCTCCCGATACAACCTTGGACTACTTCGTACACCGTGCGGGCCTGGCAGAGTATACACCGAAAATACAACGGTATGAATCCCATTTTGCACCAGAGTCAATTCTCCCCCTCGTGGTGAAAGACGCCGTGGATGTGCGTGATACCTCTTCCGTTGACTATATTCTGACGGTGCTTGCCGATATTAAAGAAAATACCGGGAAAAACACGGTGGTTTTGTTTACCAATAATGCCCTTCTTGAAGATGTATATCATCTGTTTATCCAACGGTATCCGCAGTATAAGGGGGCTGTTTTTGCTCAGCGTATCAGTGGAAATCGAACATGGATACAGAATCAAATGGAGGAAGTAGAAGGGGCTATTCTTTTGGGATCGGGAGCATTCTGGGAGGGCATTGATATTCCCGGTGCCGCCTGTGAAATTGTGGTGATACCGAAACTTCCCTTTCCCGTTCCAACGCACCCCATTGTACGGGCTATCTCCGATGATATCGATCAACGTGGGGGGAACGGCTTTATGGACTATTACGTACAAGAGGCGGTCTTGCGGTTTCGCCAAGGCATGGGACGACTCTTACGCCATCGGGATGATCGCGGGGTTTTTCTGGTGCTGGATAGTCGTATGATTCAGAAGGGCTATGGGAAGCGGTTTTTGAGGGTTAGTCCGGTTGATTTTATGGAGATAGAAAGCAACGCCGTATCACAGGAGATTTCCCGATTTCTTCGGGAAGAATGATCCTCTTTTATTTCAACGGGGCTGCTGATCGGACACATCGAAGAGTACCGAAAAAAATAGCCCGTGCGGTGGATCAAGGGGCGGCCTTGTTTTGTGCGGCTCTCCCCCAATCTACGGGCATTTACAGTGGTTTTACCGTGGATGAATCATACTACTCCTATCTGGGCGATCAAGGGCTTGCTCCGGCTCGTTTAACCATGCGTACAGAGGGGTATCAACACGGGGATGCGTGGTCAATGAATGGGTCGGGGCGCCGGTTTTTGACACAGCATACTCTATCCTATGCAGCCCCCCCCGTGGAATGTGTACATTGGTGCAATTCCCGCGTGTTTGCCCACGAGGTTCAGAGGCGACACCGCTTGGGAGTTCCCGGAAGCAGGCCCATCTCCTCTTTAGAAGAGTTTCGTACTGCGTGGAGATCTGCCCCGTCGTGTGTCCTTAAGCCTAACCACGGCAATGCGGGGGGACATTTCTTTACACTGACAGCTCATACCCCGGCAGTATCAGTGGAAGGGCCTCTTGAAGCAGCCCTGGCACGGGGAGAATGTTTTTTCTTTGAGCCATGGAAGAATATTGTCTGTGATATTGCAACAAAACTATCCATCAGCTCTGTCGGTGCTGTAGAGATTCATGGACATCATCGAAATTGGTGCAATCGCAATGGGGCCTTTTATGCTAACAGCATTTCGGCTGATGATACCACCATTGCGGCGTGGAAACCGCCCCTTGATGATATGGCCCGATCTGTGGGGGGCGAGCTCTTTGCAGCGGGATATTTTGGCCCCGTAGGCATCGATTCATTTCTGTATGAAGAAGGGGGGAGTCTTCGTGCAGCCTTTGCCATTGATATCAACGCTCGGCATACAATTAGTACGATTTCCTATGGTATTCGTGAAAAACGGGCGGGGGCTCGTGCTGTGCTGTATCGCTTTATTGCAAAACGACGACATCGTCTTCCCGATACATATACAGCCCTTCAGTCATGCCTTCGTGCGGGGTTTGCTCCTTGGGAGATGCCCCTCCTTACCACACCGCTTCGCATGTATTCACCCGACGGAGGATGGGTTCAGCCGGCACGGTCAGCGTTTTATCTTGAAGGAGAGTCTCAGGATGAGCTTCTGGAGAAGGATGAACGCCTGCGGCGGTGTATTCTTAAATAGGCCGAGATTAGAAGTCCTGGAATAAAATAGAGCTGAATTCTCTGCATGTATCGAGAAAAAGGAATGATGGAGGCATCATTCCTTTTTTGAGAAAGTACATTTTATACGAATTCTCTTACAGCTCTTCTTCTGCGCGATCCCTTCGTGAAAAACGGGTGATATTGAAATGATAGAGCAAACGAACCGCACCGTGGCCAATATTTTCTGTTACGGTACGATCAACTTGGTTTTCGTCACCCATGCCGGTCTGGCTTTCTCCGCGATATTCAAGCTTTCCTCCGGTTCGATAGGTTACTTCAAGGGCGACCCCGTGGGATTGACAGTCACCGAAAAACATCTCTCCCCCAATACCCCAAGAGGTATTCCATACAACATGGTTGTATTCAACAGGATCCATCTCCACGAGATCAACCCGCTGCAACCCTACCCCCCAAAGAGCATAGGGGGCAATCGGCCAGGAAGTTGGAATTGTATACGTAGCATACAACTCCCCCCATTCCCGTTCCCGATCATAGGTGCTTCCCGCACCTATGGTGGCGGCAAAATTATCTCCGATCCAGACTCTCCCGGAAGCCCCGAAGCCATCAATTCCCACACGTGTTCCAATGCCCACATCAAAGGACGCCTGGTCCTCTGAAGCAAAGAGTAGCCCTGCTAAAAGTACTATAAAACAGACTGTTTTTTTCATAATTATCTCCCCTCTTCAACTTCATAATCAACGAGCTCTTTGATCCAGACAATGGCACCATTTGCCCTGGTAATATTTTGTATATACCCCACCCCTGGAGCATAATACAGAGTCTCCTCAACCGTAGACGCATCTGCAAAAGACCCTGCCCCTTGCGTGTCACGGGAACGAAGATGAGTTCTTGATGGAGATCGGTGTATTCCTGAGAAAGATCTCGTATGTGATACGGTATACCTCTTTACGAGCTTCACACACTCAAAAGTACCTGCGGGGACAGTGACATATACCAGCGTATCTAAGACCTCTATCTGAGCCGTTTCACCATGGAAAAACTCACCATAGGAAGCATTATAGAGCAATCGGTTTACGTCCCATGTTTCTCCTATCTCCACGGGGTAGCGGTACAGACGATGTGGTTCCATAAGAGTGTCTGTGGGGGAAGAGCCTCCCATGAGTTTGGTACCCTCACCATCGGTAAATCCCCAGTACACCAAGCCTTCTTCTTCAAGATTTTCCCACTCAATTTGGAAAATTTCTGTTTCATAATCATCTACGACCGTGTCACGATCATAGGTAGTTCGTAGAAATGATTTCATGGTAGTATCACTCTGTGGAATGCTGTCACGATATTGCCACCATCCACCATCTACCAAGGGAAAGATTTCAATAGTACCAACAACAGATACAATGAGCGTATCCTGATCTGAGTAGAGTTCCCCATCAAATACCCGAATCGGTATAAATAGATTACCGATATAGTCTGTATCTGGTATGGCCGTTGTTCCGGAGAGGGTGTATTTTTCCCCTTCTTCCAAGACCACACTCATTGTATCTCCATCTGGATCATAGGCTTCAACATGACGAAGGGAGATTGTTATGGAGTCATTCATCTGCACAGCCACATTTGTAACTGTTCTCATGAGAATGGGGGCCCGATTATCTCGAACGCCCGTTATTTCCTGAGTTCCACAGCTGGCAAGGCTCAGAATAAGAGCCCCCAGCAGTGTAATATTTAGATATTGTTTCATAATGAACCTCACTTTTGAACACCTATCATACGACGTTCTTGTCGTACAGGATTACCATTTTTATATAGAGTAATAAATGCTGCAAAGGTACCTCCAAGACGTGAATCATGTCGTGAAAGATCCCATTCATATTCATACATATTTCCACGAATATCTGCTTCATCAGATACCAGAAGATTTCCAACATGGTCCAGTATTCGTATCTCTACACGATCAAAGGATCCACTTCCACGCACCATTATCGAGGAAGATCCAACGGGGGCGGGGTTGGGAGTTATTGCCAGTTTGAATTCTCCGCTAATTTCAATCTGACCTCTGCCAAAATCTATAATCCGCTCAAAAACGCCCACAGTAGCAATGTCTGATACAACCTCCAAACCATCACTCACATTAACAACTACTTCCAGTGTTCCAACAAAGTTTTCTGCGGGAATGATTGTCATTCCCTCAAGGCTGTAGTTGTCTCCGTCTGTAAGGGAGATTATAAGGTCATCTCCATCGGGATCTTCGGCATCAATCATATCAGCCGTCACAGTGAGGGAGCGATTCACCTCTATGGAAGGAATCGAGATACCATGGATAACAGGAGCTCTATTATCCTCGGGATCACGTACGGCAATTTTCGCGATGATCGTATCGGATACGGTATCACTATTGGAGACCCAGAACGGTATTGTGAGTTCTCCCACAAAACCCTCGTCCGGAGTAATCACGGTTTCTGATACAGAGTAATCATCACCGGAACCGATATGAATCACCAGATCTTCTCCGGATGGATCCTCGGCTACTACATCAGCTAAGGTTACTTCATAGCTACTATCCTTAGCTATGACAAAGGGATTGATACCATGGATAACCGGTCGACCATCCTGATCATCGTCATCTTGATCATCGTCATCTTGATCATCGTCATCTTGATCATCGTCATCTTGATCATCGTCATCTTGATCATCGTCATCTTGATCATCGTCATCTTGATCATCGTCATCTTGATCATCGTCATCTTGATCATCGTCATCTTGATCATCGTCCTGATCATCGTCCTGATCATCGTCATCCTGATCATCGTCATCCTGATCATCGTCATCCTGATCATCGTCATCCTGATCATCGTCATCCTGATGGACCTTCTCAAAAAAGTACACAGTGTGTTAAGACATATATATTATTAATTCAGAAATGGAGATATGTATGTCAAAGAAAGAACGACGCAGTTACGATCCAGAATTTAAGAAGGATGCAGTCCGTCTGAGCAATGAACCAGACCGTACAGTCCGTGAAGA